>JAFZOV010000121.1 GCA_017550445.1 Fibrobacter sp. | reverse complement strand
GCGAGGTAAGTCGGGGCGATGACCACTTCGGTCTTCTTCACGTCCTTGACGGCTTCCACGATATCCTTAGCGAGCTGAATGGATTCGCTAACGGTCTTGTTCATCTTCCAGTTACCAGCGATGATATACTGACGCATAATTAACTCCTTGAGAGGTTTAAAATTTAACGCGCGTAAATATAGAAAAAAAGACTGCGGGCGGTAGTCTGTTTTGTCTTTTTCCCTAAAAAAGGAGATGCCCGCTCAAGGCGGGCATGACAAATCCTTCATGTCATCCCCGGCGCCTGTCCTCGCTTGACGGGGATGACCGGGGATCTCTACTAATAGTTACTAGAATGCTTGGAGGTCGGAGCCGGGGATCCACCGTAGCGGTCGCCTTCGATCTTTTCAAGAATCCATTCTTCTTCGTAGCCCTTCAAGCGAGCCTGGTCGGGGTGCTTCCAGAAAAGGCGGGTAATGAGTTCGCCTTCGCGGGTGTAGTATTCCCACACGCTCTGCTTTTCGGTGGTTCTTTCGTGATCAGGAGGACCCCACAAGAGGTTCACCATGTCATTGGTCATGCCTTCTTCGATATAGCCCTGCTTGAACACGTCCTTCAGGCGCTTGTCGATACCCATGCTTTCCTTGACGGCAAAGTATTCGCGTTCGTATTCGTTGCGACCTTCGCCGCGTTCGATCAGGATGGGGGAGGAATAGCGGTTTGAGCAGGCCCAGAACATCAGGGCGCTTATGCCAAGCACGCAAATATGAGAGAGCTTCATAGTGACTCCTATAAATTAATGCCTACAAAATAAGAATTTATGGCGCAAATGGGGAAAATATTTTAAATTTTATTCCGAAATGACTTATTTTAAGAAATTATTGGCCTTTTCTATAATTTTTTTTACTTGTAACGTCGCGTCTTTTGCCGATGGTTTCAATGAAAATGCGAATTTTGGATTCCGCTATGGACCCAACCTCTCCTGGAGCTTGCTAGGGAATACGCCGTTCGTGTGGGGACAGTGGCTGCCTCAGGCTACCGGCATGCTCCATTACACCTGGCTTGAACCTCTCGATGAACTGGCGTATGGTGAACGCTTGGAAAGCCTGCCCTCTTACTTGCGCATGGATGCCGCCATCGAAGTTTCTCCGTTCTATGCGGGTTATCTGGCGGGCATCGGTATTCGCCCTTTCAAGACCAATCCGCAAATCGAAGCGAATGTGGTCTACGAAAGCTATCTCTACATGCGTTCGAACCTGGAAATGGTCACTGCCGAAGTGGAAGGCGAGGGACGTATTGCCGAAAGCTGGAATGCGGACTATGTAGTGGACAATATCTATAAGGATGATGCCGCCTTTGACTACACCCAGTTGATCGATATGGCCTTCAGTATGAGCTATTCCTTGCCTAGGGGCTCCGTTTTGGGATTGAAGTTCCATTATATTTTGATGGACGTCAGTACCGATTTCGAGGGCAAGAGCTACGATTATCGCAGGAATATCCCCGTGTTTAACCGCGATTTCTTGCTAGCGTTGGATGCCTACGGCCGAGTTCCCCTGACAAACCATTTTGCGGCCATTTTCGAATCTAATTTCTACAAGACCGGTTTCTTGCGCGAAAAGAATACTGTCCGAAAGGAATCCCTCGGTTACGGCAAGGCGATGCTTGGTGCCCATTTCTTCTGGAAAGATGGGTTGCAGAATATTATCTTGGAAGTGGGTGGCTGGAAACGCACCGAAGAACGTTTCTACGGTGGATCACTCGCGCAGCAGTTCCTGGTTCAGCTTGAGTATCAGGGGTATTTTTCTTTCCCCTTTCACAGGAATTTTTCTGAATAAATCCGGCAGTGGCGGTTTCGGCTTGCCCTCGACGCTGTTTTTGAGCGGGTCGGCCTGCAGTGCCTGAATGGTGTAGGCGGAACGGATCCAGAGTTCGCCGCTGTATTTTTCGCTTTCCAGCTTGACCAGGGTTGGCAGCATTTCACCGGAGTAGTTTTTCCACTGGCGAATCCAGAAGTTGCGCTTTTCTTTGCGGGCGCCGTTCATTGTCACCTTGGACGGTTGCGGCAGGCTGTCTGCCACAAGGCTCCACCAGGCCATCGAGAATGCGGTAGAAAGAATATTGGGTTTCTGGATGCTGGAATCCCTGCACAGGAACTGCCCGTTAGCCAAGAGTTCCATGTCGTCGAGCTTGAGCGGAGTTTCGCCGATGTTTTCTTTTAGGTGGTGGGTGCCCAGCTGGCGCTTCACCTTGATATCGGGGAATTCCATGTAGCGGTATTCACCTGCTGTCACGAAGTTGAATTTCGGAACGTCCGGCTGGTTCACGAAGAATGTATCCAGCGCTTCGGGGTGATGTCGCCATTCTACGTCGAGGCTCACTCGGGACATTTTCTCGTTTACGAAGAAGCCTTCGATGTTTACCACCATGGGGCTGTTCAGCAAAAAATGCGGGCAGGATGTCTGCGAGAAGGCGGCGGAGCACGCTAGCGTAAGGAATGTCGCTGCTGTCCGGAGTGTTGCCTTCATAGATTCTGCCCTCATGGTATGGAATATAGAAAATTCACAACAAAGGAAAACCCCGACCCATCCCAATGGCTAAAGGATAGGCCAGGGTTTGTTGCTCTTCAGGAAGAAAAATAGTTGGGTAGGGACTATGCGTCTTCGCTTACGCTGACTTCGGCGTCGTCGTCCGCTTCGATAGCGTCGCCTTCGTTCAGCTTGAACAGTTCCACGTCCTTCATGCTTTCGCGGATCTTCTGCTCGATTTCGTTGCAGAGTTCCACGTTGTCCTTCAGGAACAGACGGGTATTTTCACGACCCTGGCCGATGCGTTCGTTGTTGTAGCTGAACCAGGAACCGCTCTTCTGAATGATGTCGAGTTCGGTAGCGAGGTCGAGGATAGAGGCTTCGCGGGAAATGCCGCAACCATAGAGAATATCGAATTCGCACTGGGTAAACGGTGCGGCCACCTTGTTCTTTACGACCTTCACGCGGGTACGGTTACCGATGACTTCTTCGCCGTCCTTGATGGCTGCAATGCGACGAATATCGATACGCTGGGTAGCGTAGAACTTAAGTGCGTTACCGCCAGTGGTGGTTTCGGGGTTGCCGAACATCACGCCAATCTTCATACGCAGCTGGTTGATGAACAGCATGCAAGTGTTGGACTTCGAAAGGATACCGGTAAGCTTTCGCAGGGCCTGGCTCATGAGTCGGGCCTGCAAGCCAACATGGTTATCACCCATTTCGCCGTTGATTTCGGCCTGCGGCACAAGGGCTGCCACGGAGTCGATCACGATGATGTCGATGGCGCCGGAACGAACGAGAGTTTCGGCAATATCGAGGGCCTGTTCACCGGTATCCGGCTGCGAAACCAGGAGAGATTCGATGTCCACGCCGAGCTTGCGGGCGTAGACTGCGTCAAAAGCGTGTTCTGCGTCGATGAAGGCTGCAACACCGCCAAGTTTCTGGGCTTCGGCAATGGCGTGCAGAGTCAAAGTCGTCTTACCCGAAGATTCCGGTCCGTAGATTTCGATGATACGGCCGCGCGGGAAACCGCCCACGCCAAGAGCCATGTCCAGCTGGATACAGCCGGTCGGAATGACAGGAATGTCTTCGACGGGCTGCTGGCCCAAAGCCATGATGGAACCTTTACCATAATTCTTTTCGATTTGTGCGATGGCGGCTTCTACAGCCTTGGCCTTGTCTGCGGAAAGGTTGCTAGTCGGGGTATTTGTTGTTTTCTTAGCCATTTTGGACTCCATTTTGTTTTTTCGTTTTTAAATATAACATTTAGTGTTCACTTGTGCAAGTGCTTTTTTGGTTATTCAACAAAAAAAGTAGCTTGCCCAATACACTATACACGCTTTTTTCGCGCACCTCGGTACGATTTCCTTCGAAAATTTTACAAAAAGCCTCATTTTGCAAACTATTGGCGACAGCCATCCATACCGTACCGACAGGTTTGCCGGGTTCTGCCCCGGTAGGCCCTGCGATTCCAGAAGTGGCGATTGCCCATTCGCAACCGAACTTTTTGCGCGCGCCTTCGGCCATGGCTTTTACCGTTTCGGCCGAGACTGCACCCTGATTTTCGAGCACCTGGTGCGGGACGCCGAGCAGGGATTCCTTAATTTCGTTCTGGTAGGCCACAATGCCGCCGGCCAGAATGGCTGAACTCCCCGGAATATCTACAATGTGGCTTGCTACAAGGCCGCCCGTGAGCGATTCGGCGGTGGCCATCATTTCGCCACGTTCCAAAAGCGCCTTCTGGATTGCTTGCGCAAGTTCCTTGATATTCATTTCGTTGTCCGTGCTGTGTGTCATGTCGTTTCCTTTACGCTATCAAATATACATAAAGTTTATGTCATATTTTGACAATGGAGTATCTCCGCTAAAAAAAGTAGAAAAATGGCGGCTTTGCCGCAGTTACTAGTTTGTAGTTATTACGCCCTTCGGGCTAGTTACTAGAGATTCTATTAAAAAAACTATTAACTATTAACTCTTAACTAGTAACTTTTATCCTTGAATTGCTATCTTTAGGCCCGATGTTCTTGCGCTCGCTTATTATATGTATAGTGTTGACACTGTCTTTGGGGACGGTGGCATGGGCGCAGGCTGATTCTACGGTTGCGGATTCGGCTGCTGCCGATGCTGCTGTAGACCCTTTGCAAAAAGGTAAGACAGGCATTGTCGCTATCGATACGCTCACCGTGAACGAATGGGACATTCCCACCAAGCGCAATTCGCTGGGCTTGACCATGCTTTTTGCCATTTTTCCGGGTGGCGGTCAGTTCTATACGGAACATTATGTGCGTGGCGGATTTATCACGGGTATCGAACTTTTACTCCTATACGAAGTAACGGCGAATAAAAGCTACCAGCATAGGCGAGTTCTCGAACAGGCTGAACCCTTGCGCGATTCCGTGGCGTTCTATACCAATAGGTTGATTCACGAAAAGAACCGTGACAGCATAGCCTATTACCATGAAAAAAGGACCGAATTCATTGGCCGTGTCCACGAAAAGAGCGATAAGAAAATGGAGCAGGAAGACCTGCGAAAGGCGGAAACCGCCTGGATGTACGGCCTTTACTTGTACAGCTTCTTTGATGCCTTTGGAATCTGGTACAACAACAACTACCGCAGCGTTGAACTCAAGAGTATGAAGACTGCCTTGCTATGGTCCATTATCCCCGGTTTTGGACAGATGTACAACCGCGAGTTCGGCAAGATGGGCCTTTTGTACATGGCGTTCATCGGTTCTGCCACCAGTATCTGGACATCCCAGAACATGGTGGAATATTACCTGGACCGCAAGCATATCGTGGAAAAGGAAAGCACCACCTCTGAAGAATACGAACGTGTAGAAGAACGTGTGACCTATTACCGCAAGAACCGCAACCAGTACATTTGGGCGATGGCGTTACTTTATCTGTATTCCATTGGCGATGCCGCGGTTGACGCTCTGTTGAGCGACTTCGACAACCCCATGCACCTGGCTGTTTTACCGCGTCTGGAAGGCGGCGTCCAGGCCCTCATGACATTTGACTTTTAATTAATGTGGAATGTGTAGTGTGTAATGTGAAATGTAATTCCACATCACACATTGCACATCTTTTTTACCCTATTTTCAGCGGCGCCATCTGGATGCCATCGTGAATCTTCGTAAACGTTCCGCGGTAATGCCCGTCAGCGTTGCGCGTGAATTCGAAGCGCGTCACCATCGCATAGCTGAAAGCGCCTTCCACGAACATGTTGTCGGGGAGCCCGCATGCAAAGTGCTGCAGAGCCGCAATCACACCGGCGTGGGTAATCCACAGAAATTCGCCGTCATCGTCCAGGGTGTCCAGCAGGGACTGCACGCGGCGGTCGATGTCATAAAAGCATTCGCCGTCCTTGAATTTGTAGCCGCGCAAGTCGCGTGCCCAGGCCGCCATTTCTTCACGGGGAACTTCCGTAAGCTTTTGGCCTTCCCAGGAGCCAAAGTTCATTTCGATGATCTCGTCGCGCTTTTCCATGGTAAGCCCGGTTGCCTTTTCCGCCTTTTGGGCCAGGCGCAGACAGCGCTTGAGGGGACTGGTATACATGCGCGTGGGTTTTGCGCCCGCCCCCAGCAAAGCCGCCAGTGCTCCGTCACTTTCTTCTTCGAAAGTGGGGGATACGTCAAAGTCCAGTCTGCCGTAACAGACATCGTTCGGGTTATAGGGCTTGGTGTGGCGAATCGTCCAAAGAATCATTCTGCAGTGTCATCCTGAGCTATTTTACAGTGTCATCCTGAGCTTGTCGAAGGATCTAAACTAAAAAGGCAACCTTGAGGGTTGCAAAAAAATCCTAGGCTACCTGAGCACATAAAAATCCGCAAGTCCGTTGCTGCTTTCGCCCTGGCGATTTGCCCGCAAATAGTCATTGCGCAGGGCCTAGGAACCCGCAATTTAGCAATATATCGTGATTTTTGTCAAGATAAAGTGAGTTAAAGTGCAAAATTCCATGACTTTGGACATCTAATCCATGAAATTCATCAGGAAATGTGAAAAAAAAATAACCTATGTAAACAAAATTAATTATTTTTAGGGAAGGAGTGTATAAATCTGTAGGAAACAGGGGGTATTCCATGTTGGATGTAAAAAAAATGTTAGACAAGTTATGGATGATTTTTGCCGTAGTGGGGGTTGCCTCTGCTATGGATATTGCGCCGTTTTACTTTGAAAACGCGTCTGGGCTTGACCCGAAATCCCAAGAAGCCGAATGGGACTACTTGATGAAGTACAAAATGTTCGGCGCTAGCGGCATTAAGTTTGAAAATGGTGATATTCGTGTGACCGATTCGGTGGGGTGGTTTGGAACCTCCCATGGAGACTTTACCCTCCAGAATGGAGGTGATGTCGTTGGTGGCCCGATTTTAATTGGTGGTAACCTTGATATTAAGATGGGTCCGGAACTCTTTGCTAACGGACCTGTAAATGTGACGGGAAATATCGTTGTCGGTCAGGAAACAAATTTTGCGTCTAAGCCTAATGAATTCCATGGACATCAGTGTGTTTATGGGGATGTTCCTAATGTGTATGCTGCGCTTATAGGAGACGAGTACAGACATTTTGGTGTTGAAGGAAAAACTTCTGTCAATAGTAATTATGGCTATAATGATTGTTTTGACACCACTAAAGGACTTAAAGTTCCCGAGGTTAGAAACAATCTGTACATGCCGACATTGAGTGTTAATCCTACCTATTCAACACAATTGAAGACTCGTGTTACCAATCTTAATACGGGTGAAGTTGTTGAACAAACTGGCGCAGTGTCGGCTGTCGAAGTCAATAACATGGTTTATGAAATTTATGTTCCTGAAGGCGATTCTAAGGAGCCTTTCGATATTTATCTTGATCACATTACATTGACAAATGATGCGACCCTTTTGTTTAATATGCAAAATGGAGGTCGCCTTACTAGAATTTTCCTGGAGAATGGAATATCTTTTTCGTCGCAAACAAATATTGCTGTTCAATATGATACATTGGACAATGGAACCTATATAAGACAAGATAACGAGGACTATAATGGAACGTTGCTCTTCTATACAACAGAAGACATTATGTTCCAGTCTACCAACCAGAACAGCCATCCGTCACTTCAGGGTTCAATTCTCACGACGGGTACAATTACCATTAATGACCATATTAAGCTGGCCGGTCAGTTGCTTGCAAATATGATTCGGATTAATTTCAATTTTGATGGAAGCAACTTTATCTTCGTTCCCTTTAATCCGGTTACGTTGACCTTTGACCCGACCGCCCTTGCAGAAGGCTCGTTCATCGAAAATAACCAAACGGTTCTTGTGCCTATTAAGCTTGATTCGCTTTCGTCGGTCGATGTCAGCTTCAAGTATTGCTTTGACATAAAGGACTCTAGTCTTACGGATTCTGCTTCCAAGATAGCCTCTATTCAGGACTTTAACGGTATCTCTCACGTTTGCGGGGTAGATACGGGTTCTGTAAAGATCTTGGAGGGTGATACCGTTCCTCATGGCATTTATGAGGTCTACATCAACGTCGCTATAGATACACTCTTCGAAGGTAAAGAAAAACTTCCGATGAAGGTGTTTGGCTTGGCCGGGGCTGTGTTGCCGGGCAACAAGCGTCAGGGCTATTTTGAGCTCCCGATTATTGATGATCCGACTCCGGCTTCCCTTAAGAAGATTGTCCTGGATTCCGTTCCCGAAAATTCTCCCGTCGGAACTCGCATCGATAGTCTGGTTGCTATCCGTGGAGACAAGTTCTGCACGCATTGTAAATTCGCCCTTGTGGATTCGACCGACTACGTGAATGTGTCTGAAACCGGATTGGTGACGGTCAAGGATAGCACTATTTTGGACTATGAGACGATTACGGAAATAAAGATTCGTGTCTTCGTGATAGATACCTTGTACCAAAAGACCTCTGATACCACGGTTACAATCCCTGTTATTAACGTGAACGAAGATCCGATTCTTGACAAGCAGGAATTTGATATTGTCGAGCACATGCCGCCCAACACCCGTGTGGATTCCATGACGTGGGACGATAAGGATTTGGCCGATAAGTTTAGAAAGGACGAATTTGAGGCGATTGGCGGTGCTACGGATGTGTTCACGGTTTCTCCGACCGGTGTCATTGCCACGAAGAAAGAGCTGGATTACGAGACTATGGATACCACCTACATTCTGGTGGTTAAGCTGAAAGATAGCTCGGACCCGACGCTCTTCGATATTGACACGATGGTGATTCATGTGCACAACGTGAACGAACCTCCGACTATTACTACCGATTCTCTGCATGTTACCGAAAACTCCAAGAAGGGAACGATTGTTGGCGTTGTCGAGTCCAAGGATCCCGATATTGGTGATTCCAAGAGCTTTACCCTGGTCAAGGATGAAAGCGGTTGCCTTGAAGTGGCTCCGGATGGAACTGTTTCTGTCAAGAAGAGCGACTGCCTTGATCGTGAAAAGACGCCGGTTGTTTATATTACGGTAAAAGTCACGGATGCTGGCGGCCTTTCCCATACCAAGAACATTGCCGTTGTGGTTGACGATGTTCCGGGCCCGACGATTGATATTGTCGAGGCCAGCAACGAAGATACCACCTGGAAGTATCCTGAAATCATCTATACGAACAGGGATTCTCTCAATGTATGCTGGGAAGTGAACATGGTGAGACAGCCTTGCGCCGACACGACCCTTAAACCGGGCATCAACAGAATCTGTAAGGAAGTCTGCGATGTGGACGGCTTCGAGGGCTGTGCCCAGGATTGCTTTACAGCGTATTACAGCGACATCTCGCCGGTAGTTACGGTTTCTGCAGCAAATGATGCCAACTTGGCTAGCAACATCTATACGATTGTGGAACGACCTGCCGACTCCGATACCAACGTGTATGTCAAGGATACGGTGAGCCGCATTACGGTGACCGTTACGGACAAGGACCCCATTGACGGCGATACTACGTACAGCTTTACCATCCCTGTGGACTTGACCAGGAAGGTTAATGTTCCGCAGACGACTTACGATGCGCTTTCTGCCGTGGCGAACCAGACGGTGGCCCTTGACGTGCTGCACGCCAATACGACAAGCACGCCTATCAACGGCAACAGCGTCCTGAACACTTACCCCACGAAGGTTGCTGGCGTGGAGGTGACGGTCAGCTATGTCACCGACAACAAGGGCAACGTGGTAAAGCAGGCCGTTGTAAACGAGAAGGGCAAGGTGGATTCCATTGAAGTCATCACCGTCTCTTACCAGACGGTGGTTGACGGCCAGATTGTGACGATTTCTTACCAGGCTGACGCCGAAACCGGCAAGGCGCTCTACGTAGACGGCAATGGCGGCTTTATCGCTTCCAAGAACGCAGACCGTTCTAGCGGAATTTTCAAGGTCTCTTACAATTATGTGGACAAGAAAACGAATAATTCTGTGGAATTGACCTATGTTGTCGACCGAAAGGGCAACATGGTCAAGAACCCGGATGGCGACCGCGGCTACCAGGTGTCTTACACCTATGTGGACAAGTACGGCAATGCCGCCAAGCAGGCTGTGTTCGTGGTGCTTGACCAGACGCTCCCGGTTGTTGAAATCCTTTCTCCTGTCGACAAGCAGGTTATCCGCTCCAATTCTGTGAAGGTGGAATGGACCATCGATGGCGTGAAACAGGATACTCTCGTGTTGCAGGGCCTTGACAAGGGACCGAACGTAATCGTGCGCTTCTACAAGGATAAGGCCGGCAACGAGGCCTCTGACACCGTGTACGTGATAATGAAGGATAGCAAGGATATCGATATCTCTGTGGAACAGCCGGTGACGGTTGTGACCAAGGATAAGGTGGACGAATACTATGCCGTGAATCCGCCCAAGAAGGGACAGACCTTTGCTGTAAGTATCAGGAACCCCTCTACCGAAGAAGAAGTGGAAACCTTGATTGGTGGCGACTTCAAGACCCAGGATGGCAGTGGCGAAGATCCGTATCCGGGAGTCAAGAGCTCCAAGCATCTGGGGCCGACCCTTGCTCTTGATGTCAAGCTGCCTACCGTAAGCGGTGTTACTGGCCTTGCCACCCTCGACGACCTGATTCTTCCGAACGGAAAGATCTCGAATAAGGGTATCGGTGTCGACACAACGGGCCTTGACGATGCCGCCAAGGCTGACTATAGGGAATATTCCGTTGAGGAATATATATCGGAATTCTGCGAACGCGGAACCCCGGTCCCCGCTCCCGGTGGTTATAGCCAGTTCAACCTGTACGATATTACGCTGAAAACCAGGGTCTGGGTATATACCTCTCTGGGTAACTACGTGAATGATGTCGGCTTTACCCAGGAACTGAACGACCCGAACTTTACAGATGATGCCGGCCTGACGCAGATGTTCCTTGAACTGAAACCGGATAGGGACGGCTACGTGCATGCCAAGAACAAGAAGCTTATGGCTACCGGTGCTTACGTGTACAAGGTCGATGCCAAGTTGACCAACCACCTGCGTTGCGCCATTCCGCCCTTCGACGGGGCCAATGCCAAGGTCGCTGGCGACACCTTCAGTTCCAATGACGAACTCTTGAAGCCGTTCGGCTACAAGCGCCCGGCCCACAAGAAGAAAAAATAGCCCTGTTTTCTGAAATTGAAGTCAAAAATGCGTGTCTCTGATCACGCGTTTTTGCACTTTTGACAAAATGTGAGTTTCTTGTGAATAAATTGGCGCAAAAATGAATGCTTTTTCTATTTTGCTATTGTAATAATTAAAAAAGTTTTGTATCTTTTATATTGGTAAAATATAGGGGTGTATTATACACTAAAGCTTTTTAGGAGTTAATTATGTGGTTTGGAAAGAACATAATTGCTAAACTCGGCCTTGTACTGGCCTTGGCGGTCCCATCTTTTGCTGCGGATGAAGAAGAGGAAACTTTTCCTCTTGAACCGTTATATTTTCCTGGTGCGACTGATGATGAAGCTCAGGAAATTTGGAGCGAGTTGATGAAGTACAAACTCTGGGCTACGACCGGCTTTACGGTCGGTAATCGCTTAGAGGTAAAAGAAGAAAAGGGGTGGGTCGGAACTTCTAAGGGTGACTTTGTAATAGCTGGTCCGGGTGCTCTTTTGGGTGGACCTGTTATTATTGGTGGTAATGTTGATTTGCACGGTTCGAATGATGCTAAAGGGACGGAATTTTTAACAGGGCCTCTCCGTGTTGAAAAGACTCTGACTTTTAGTACTGAAGGCCATTTTAATGGTACGGTCTGTGTTCAGGGGGATACTGTAATTCCATCGGGTCTTCCGTGGCATGTAGAAGAAATGGAAAATGGAGTGTATAAGAGTATTGATGGGGATTTAAGGGTTGGCTCAGAGGCAACGACAGGTGTATGTGCTAATGATCAGGTTGCCTTTGTTGAGAAAAAAACAACGGTCCCTTCTTTGAGCAGTGCTCCATATAATGGTAAAAAATTGGTAGCGCAGGGAGAACATAGAATTAATGTGCCTGATGAAGAGGGTCCCTATGATCTTTATTATGAAAGCGTTACAATTAATAGTGATTCCAAATTGCATATTAATATGCCTAAGGGCGGTCGTCTGACAAGAATCTTTACAAAAAGCATAACCTTTGGTAATCAGGCTGAAGTTCAGGTGATGTATGATGGTACTCTTTTGTCGAATAAAGAGTACGAAGGTATGTTTATGATTTATGTGGATGGAGATATTGTTTTTGAAAATACAAATGATAGAACTTTGCAGGGAACTTTTATTAGCACCGGAACGATTACAACTAAATGTAATATGAAGTTTGCCGGGCAGATGATTGCTAATAAAATTGTTATAGGAAATGAAATTAGAGGCGATGAGGCTTTTAGATATGTTCCTGTTTTTCCGCCTAAACTTGCGACTGCATCTGCTATGGGTGGCTTTGTTGAAAATAATACGACTACGGTTATTCCTATAAAATTGAGTGCCGTAACTAAAAATGGTGCTAGCTTTAAGTATTGTTTTGATTTGTCTAAGTCTACTGCTGTACTGGAAGACTTTAACGTGTATCCTAATAAAGATAAAGATGGAAATTATTATCCTAAATTCCCTGTGTGCGGAACTAGTTCTGGGGATGTTGTAATTCCTCGAAATGCTAAGGAACCGGAAGAAAAGGTTTACCTTAATGTGTTCTTGGATGATGATGGTGATGAACCGACCGAAATTCTTAAAATGAAAATTTATGACTTGAATGGTGCGGTTTTGCCTAAAGGTAGTGAAGGTCTGTTTGACTTGAATATTCTGAATGTTCCGCTGTTTGATTTTGGTAAAGTTGAGAAAGAGTATAAGATTGCAGAAAATTCCGTTGCGCCGAAAGATACTGTTGCTAAAATTCCTATTGAAGGACAAGATTTTACGGATTTTGTAATTGAAATGGTTGATAAGGCTGGTTCTGATGCACATCCTGTAAAGCTTAATGATTTGTTTAATATCGCTATCAATGAAACTGAAAAATTCGTTGCGATTACAGTTGCAAAACATGATGAATTGGATTATGAAAGTGATAGAATAAAGCAGGAATATCAGGTTACATTGAGCCTTAAAGATAAGGGCGGTGTAGAAGGTTGCAAAACTGTTACAGCGCAAACAACCCTTAAAATTACCGATGTGAACGAACCGCCTTACTTTGTTGAGTTCGGTCCTTACTCGATTCCTGAAAATTCTGAAGTTGGTACTGAAGTTGACCCGAATCGTGCTCATGCAGAAGATCTTGATAAGGTTGCTGCGTTTAACACGTTGGTCTACTCGATTCCAGTGAATGAAGATGCCGATAAAACGAATGATGTTCCTTTTACGATCCATCCTCAAACGGGTGTGATTACGGTTGCGGATAAGTCAAAGCTTGACTATGAAACTCATTCGTTGCCTTATGTATTCAATGTTGAAGTTTTCGATAATTTGAATAAGGTCCCGCAGGAAGTCGAAATTTATATTCTTGATGTCAACGAACCGCCTGTCATTATTGACACAACTGGTGATACTATTCGGGTTGCTGAAAATTCGCCGGTTGGTTTGACGAAGATGGCGTATTTTGAAGTGACTGATCCTGACGAAGAAGATAATGCCAATCTGTTGACGCAGATTGTTCCGACCATTACGGACAATAAAAAGAAGAGCGGTGTCGTCTCTGCGGAAGATTTGTTCGAAATGGTCATGGAAAAGGCTAAGGACAAAAATGGCGTTGACAAGTATTGGGCCGTGCTAAAAGTTAAATCAGATCTTGACTTCGAAGCCATTATGGCTGCTCGTAATGATTCTGTATTTGATGTGACCTTAACATTTAAGGATCGTGGTGGTGTTGGAGATAAAGTCGAGAATGTATCAATTGACAAAAAGATCGCCGTAACCGACGTGAACGAAGAACCGTACTTTGTGAAAACGGGACCGTTCGATGTTAAGGAAAATTCTGAAGTGGGAACCTTTGTTGGTGAAGTAATTGCCGCTGACGATGATATTAAGCCCAAATTCAATACGCTTTATTATACGATTCCTGTGAACGAAGATGACGATCCGGATAACGATGTTCCGTTTGCTATTGTAGATAAAACGTCCGGTAAAATCACTGTTGCCAATAAAGAAGCTTTGGACTTTGAAGATCCCAGCATTCTTAATCACAAGTTTGAATTTGAAGTCCTGGTGACTGATGGTGAATTCCCGATTACCACCCCGGTGACAATCACCTTGTCTGACGATGACGAACCGCCGCATATTATTCCTGAATGCGAAGGCGATAAGTGCGTCGAAATCTGCAAGGGCGATAAGTGCGAAGTTTGCGAGGGTGAAAGCTGCCATGAAGTTTGCATCAAAAATTGCGATAATCCCCGTGATCCGGTTAAGGTCTTGACCGTGACCGTGGATGAAAATTCTCCGACGGGTTTTGAAATTATCAACTATGCAGTTAGTGATGAAGACCTTCTTGTCAACCATACCAAGTTGGAAGTAACTTTCGATAACACTAACAACTCGGACGCCAAATCCCTCTTTGTTGCCGAAATGAAGGAGGTGAGTGGTGAATGGCGACTGGTTATTTCTGTGAAGGATGGTTCCTTGCTTGACTACGAAAAGATTAAGGAAACTCATGAGCTGACAATTTATGTTAGAGATCCTGAAGATCGCGAAGGCATGCGTGATTCTCTCCTCCGTGTCATCAAGGTTGTCGATGTGAACGAAGAACCGTACTTTGTGAAAACGGGACCGTACGATGTTAAGGAAAATTCGCCAGTGGGAACACTTGTTGGTGAAGTCGTAGCCGATGATTATGACATTAAACCTGAATTTAGAAAGCTTGTATATACGATTCCTGTGAATGAGGATGACAATCCGGATAACGATGTTCCGTTTGCTATTGTGGATAAAACGTCCGGTAAAATCACTGTTGCCAATAAAGAAGCATTGGACTTTGAAGATCCCAGCATTCTTGATCACAAGTTTGAATTTGAAGTCCAGGTGACTGATGGTGAATTCCCGAAAACCACCTTGGTGACAATCACTTTGTCAGACGACTACGAACCGCCGCATATTATTCCTGAATGCGAAGGTGATAAGTGCGTCGAAATCTGCAAGGACGGTACGTGCGAAGTTTGCTCTGGTGAAAGCTGCCATGAAACCTGTGTCGAAAATTGTGATATTCCGCGTGATCCGAAAAATGTCTTGACCGTGACGGTGAACGAAAATTCTCCGACCGGTTATGAAATCATGAACTACGCTGTTAGCGATGAAGACCTTCTTGGCAATCATACCAAGTTGGAAGTGACCTTCAATAACACGAACAACTCGGACGCAAAATCCCTCTTTGTTGCTGAAATGAAGAAGGTGAGTGGTGAATGGCGACTGATTGTTTCGGTGAAGGACAGTTCTAAGCTTGATTATGAAAAGATTAAGGCTACTCATGAACTGACGCTTTACGTGAATGATCCCGATGATCCGGCTGGCATGTATGATTCCCTCCTCCGTGTCATCGAGGTTGTGGACGTGAATGAAGCTCCGACTGCCGACGATGCCAAGTTTGAACCCGATGAAAACCTGCCGGATAGCGCTGTCATTGGCGAACTGAAGGTCGTTGAACCGGATACCAAGGATGCCAAGAGTATCAAGAAATTTGGTCACTTGGAATACTCGATTATTGGCAAGGATGAAACCTTCGTATTCGCGATGGACTCCAATAGGGTTATTGTGAATGACCCGTCCAAGATGGATTACGAATTGCCTGTTCATAATTACACCTTCAATGTTCTTGTTAAGAACTGCGAATTGAACGAGACTTCGGGTAAGTATGATAGTGATGCTTGCTTGTATGATACCGCCAATGTGATTGTCAATATTCAGGATGTCAACGAAACGCCGATAATTATCGTTGACGGTCCTATTCCGGACGGTGGCGACGATTCTGACTCGCTCTGCGTTGCCCATTGTGATACAACCGGTCGCGGTGTCTGGAAGGATTCAATCCTTACCGTGGGTGTCAAGGAAAATACTGACGATAGCTTGCTTACTAAGACTGGCAAGATCTTGTTCACGTACCATTATGTCGACGAAGATACGGCCCATGTTGCTAATGCCAAGGTTACTTGGTTTGACGTCCCCTCGACGAATTCGAAGCTGACCACAAAGGGCTCCGACCTCTTTAAGCTTGATTATAACAACGGAACATTTACGGTGTCTGTCAAGGACGAAAAGCTGCTCGATTACGAAAAGCTCAGAAATGCAACGTCTCGTAATGATCCGGATCCGGAATACACGGTGGGCATTGTCGTGACTGATCCGGGCAAATTGGCTGATACTCTTTACCGTACCATCCGCATTATTGATGTGAACGAAAAGCCGCTCTATACCGCGGAACCCTGCGTGGTTGTCGAAGGCAACCATCCGGGCGATTCCATTGGTCATGTGGAACATCCGAGCGATATCGACTCCTTGTCCAGAAATCCGGCCTTGTATGACAATGACTTCAAGATGACCGGTGGCGATACTGATCGCTTTGAACTGAGAAAGGATTCTACAGACTTGATGAGAGTCATGCTTGCTGCGCTTGATTCCATTGACTGCGAAAATGGAAGTTATGTCTGCGGCGTGGATTCTGTCTATTGGGTCGTATTGACTTATGGCGATACCTCGCTTAAAACGATATATAACAACGTTAGAATTCCGGTTAAGGTTCTTGACCTGAACGAACCTCCTGAGTTTAGGACCGATACTATCGGTGTCGCTGAAAATTCTCCGAAGGGTACCGATGTGGGTATTATCGAGTGGTTTGATTGGGACCGCTTTGATACCACGATGCACTTCGAGATTACCAATGATCCGAGCGGCTGCTTCGAAATCGACGCAAAGACGGGTGCTGTAACGGTCAAGAAGAGCAACTGCACGGCTCTTGACTATGAAAAGAACCCGACCCTGCCTATTGAAGTGTCTATCACCGATATGGTGGATGTCACGGATCGTAGTTTGATTTCTGGTGGTCCCAATACGGTCAAGAAGACGATTGTGGTGAATGTCCACGACGTGAACGAACCGCCTTCTATTACGGATAAGACGATTACCGTCAAGGAAGATACCAAGCCGAAGACCGTTGTCGATACGGTTCGTGCTACCGATCCGGACAATAATCCGGAATACCGCGACCTGACCTACACGCTTATCGGTGGCGACACGGCTACGTTCAAGATCGAACCGAAGACTGGCGCCTTGATCTTGAAGGATACGCTTGACTACGAAGCCAAGAACAAGTACTATGTGACAGTCCGTGTGGATGACGGTGAATTTGCCGATACCGCCAAGGTCACGATTAATATCGGTAACATTAAGGAATGGACCAAGGTCAAGATTACCGAAGCCGAAACCAAGAGAAAGGATTGGGAAAATCCTGATGTAATCTATATCAACGAACCGATTAACAAGCTTTGCTGGGTCCAGGATGGCGACTCCCTTTGTAAGGAAGGCCTGAAGATTGCGAAGGATACCACGATTATCATAAGCTGGAAGAATCCGACTAAGGATTACTCCGGTAGCGATACGCTCCGTGTCTACTACAGCAACTCGATTCCGTCTGTGACGGTTACGGGCAAGAAGACCCTGGTCGATGCCGACAACGTGTTCACCATTGTGGAAGACATGGGCGAGGCTGACACCAATATCTATATCAATAAGTCCAGGGATTCTATTTGGGTGAAGATCAAGGACTCCGCAAGCAAGCTTGATACTGCAATCGGTATCGAAGTGAGCCTTGGACCTATCGAGTCTACCAAGATCCAGGGATCTTTAGATAAGATGACCAAGATCGTCGACAGCAAGATCATGCGCGACGAAACCGCAAAGAATGTAGTCGAAACGGCCGTGAACAGCAACCAGTACAAGTATACTTACAACGAAATCGTTGGTAAGGATACGGTGAAGGTTTCTTACATGACCGATAAGGACGGTGAACCCATAAAGGTGGCTGTAATCAACGAAAAGGGCAAGGTTGACTCTGTTGAAGTCATCACGGTGACCTACACGACATATATCGATGGCAAGAAGGTCGATGTCTCTTACCAGGCTGACGCCTTGACCGGTGAAGTGTTCGTGAAGGGCCCGGCTGGAGAACTGATGGAACAGGGTGCCTCCAAGAAGATCTACGGCTCCAAGAATTCCAAGTCTGGCAATGGCGTGACCGAAGGTATGTTCACCGTTACTACGGGTGGCAAGGATATCCTCGGTAACGACAGGGTGATTTCTTACGCGGTCGACAAGGACGGCAAGATGGTCAAGAACACCGAGGGTGATGTGGGTTACTCTGTGACCTACTCCTACATGAACAAGTACGGCAACGTTGCGACGGAATCCGTGTTCATTGTGGTTGACCAGGTTGGCCCGAAGGTGGAAATCATTTCGCCGGTCAACAAGGAAGTGGTTCGTTCGAATTCTGTGAAGGTGGTATGGACGGTTGACGGTGTTGAACAGGATACGCTGAACCTCCAGGGCCTTTCGAAGGGTCCGAACGTGATCGTTCGCTTCTACCGCGACAAGGCTGGAAACGAAGACTCCGCTGTGGTTTATGTCTACATGAAGGACAGCAAGGATGTTGACATTTCTATTGAACAGCCGGTGACCGAAATTTCGAAGGATAAGATCGAAGAATACTATGCTGTGAACCCGCCTGAAAAGGGTGAGACCTTCGCTGTGAGCATTAGGAACCCGACTACGGGCGATGAAGTGGAAACCTTGATCGGTGGCAGCTTCAAGACCAAGGAGGGTAGCGGCAAGGAACCCTATCCGGGTGTATCTGGATCTTCCAAGCACTTGGGCCCGACCCTCGCCTTGGATATCAAGGTGCCTGTGATCGACGGTGTGGCTGGCCTCGCTACGTTGGACGACTTGATTACTTCGGATGGTTTGATCGCTCTTGAACGTACGGATGCCAAGAAGGCTCACAAGATTACGGTTGACGAATACGTCAAGGAATTCTGCGAAGACGGCTTCAAGGTTCCGAGCGATGTAAGCCAGGTGAACCTCTTCGACACCAAGCTGAAAGCCCAGATCTGGGTGTACACGTCGCTGGGTAACTTTGTGGATTACTTCAGCTTCACTCAGGAACTGAATGACCCGAGCTACACGGACGAAGCAGGCCTCTTGAAGATGTACTTCGAAATGAAACCGGACAAGGATGGCTTTGTGAAGGCTGACAATGGCAAGCAGTATGCTACAGGTGCCTTCGTTTACAAGGTCCAGGCTACAATCCTTTCCAAGGCTCGTTGTACGATTCCGGACAATACCTACAATCCGGATAACAAGAAGAACTGCAACGCCAAGGAACGAGACTGCGATGGCTACGGTGAAACGACGAAGCGTAAGGGCGACAACATCAAGAACAGCGATGAACTCTTGAAGTCCTTCGGTTACCGCCGTCCGAAACACAAATAAGCCGAACAGTTGAAAATATTGGAGATGTCATGCCCGCACAGGCGGGCATCTCCTATTTATAGGGAAATTTTCTAAGTTCTAAGTATGAGTATTGAAGATCGTTCTACACTGGTATATTCGACGGCTCTAGGGGGCCGTGTAAAGCAAGAAAAGCCCAAGGCCGAGCGCCCTCAGGGCGATGGCGTTGTGCGCATCCAGCTTAAGCGCCTGGGTGGCGGAAAAATGGCGAGCGTGGTGACTGGAGTGCCGCTTGACGAGCCGGAACTCAAGGAACTGGGCCGCGAACTCAAGCAAAAGTGCGGAGTTGGCGGCTCTGTCAAGGATTTTGTCATCGAAATCCAGGGCGACAAGCGGAATTTGCTTAAAACGGAGCTGGAAAAGCGCGGCTATACGGTGAAGTTGGCCGGCGGCTAAAAGGTTGTTCGGAGGGGAGGCTTGATTTATATCACCAGATAAAAAAAGTGAGTGCTTTTTTCAAAAAAAAAGAATATTTTTTGAGAGATAGAGAAGAGGGCTTACAATGGTCAGATTTTCCGATTCAAGCAAAATGTTTTTACGTTCGTTGATGATTCTTGCCGTGGTGCCAGCAATGGTTTTTTCTGCTCCGGCAGTCGGCAAAGTTCGCATGGCATTGGGCGATGTGGACCGTTGGAAAGCCAAGCAGAGCACATGGAAATCTATCGGTGCCGGTGATAAAATTTATCAGTCCGACAAGGTGCGTACGGGCGTAGAATCCGAAGTGGTGTTCGGTCTCCCTGACGGCAGCTCTATTATGATTGGCGAAAAGACCATTGTCGAAATGGAAAGCCTTTTTGAACCCAACGAAGAGGGCGGCTTCGAGACCAAGATCGACGTGGAAAAGGGTTTCTTGAACTTTGCCGTACACAAACTCAAAAACAAGAAGTCGAAATTCATCTTTAAGACGGGGACTGCAACTGCATCGATCCGCGGTACCGAAGGCTATATCGGTGGCGAAGGGACGTTCTTTGCTGGCCTGAAGACGGGTAAGCTCGAAATTGAACCCGTCGGTTCTAACAGGTCTGTCATGATTGGTGCCGGTGAGACGACCTTCGGTACGGATTCGCTGGTGGTGGTAAAGCTTGCTTCTTCGGGTGAAGCCCGCTTTGCAAAGCGTTTGATGAAAATTCTTGCCGACAAGTCCAAGTCCGTAAGGGAATTGCAGGCCGAAATGCAGAAGGCCGACAAGGAATTCCAGGAACAGCTTAAAGAAGAAGCCAAGCAGGCTGCGGCTACGGTTCCCGAGAACGGCTTTGTTGTAAGTACGACTTCTCCGGCAGAAATTTGCGAAGACGGTCTTATGGTTGACGGTTCCTACCGCACCTCCGATGAATCCGCATCCCTTATATTGAAGGTGGGTAACGGCTTTACCTCTAACAACCTGGTTCGTGCCGCAGACGGACAGATTCATTCCTTCTCTGAATCGGTAGTGATTAACGACGAAAATGGTCTTTGGACTGCGGACAAGGCTACCCTGGAATTCAAGGGTGCCGGATTGACTAGCACCAAGTCGATTGACCTGCAGGTGAACAAGGCATGCTCTGGTGTCAACACCAAGGCACCGACAGTTTCGTTTGCCTCTTACGACTCCTTGCGCTGTGTAGCCAATGTGGTGGTGGGCGATATGCAGAACGATGCTGGCGTGCTGACCTTTGAATCGGACGGAACCCGCGTTTCCGAGGAAACGGTGACCAAGAATTCTCAGCAGAAGAGACTCAAACTGCAGAAGGGCCGTCACGAATATGTGGTGCGCATCGAAGACCAGGCATCGAACAAGGCTGAAGTTTCCAAGGTCATGGGCTGCTACCCGAACAAGAGGTTTACGATAGAAGTCCTGGGAGCGACAAAGGAAGTCTTGAGGGTGCCGCCTCCGCCGAAGGATATCGCGGACCGCATTTCACAGACGCTACAGTTTAGAATCCGAATTCCCGAAAACGATCCCGAATTCTTGTACAAGGTAACGGTTCGACAAAACGGCAAGGTTATCTTGCAGGAATCGCTTTCGCAAATCCATAACTTGGATTACCAGATTCCAGTAACACTTTCGCGTGACGTAAGAAATCATTTTGATATCGAGGTCGTTCACAAGAGTGGTTACACATCAAGAGCTAAGAAGGACTACGAGGTGCGTTGATGAAACTTAGGGTTTGGATATCAACCGCAATATTTATGGCAGCACTCCACGTGAGTGCTTTTGCCGTTGATAAGGGGAGCCAACAGGAGAGCATTATTGGGGGTGAAGTTAGCGGTTTCTTGAAAAAAGACAAGTCGCCGTATTTAGTGCAAGAGACCTTGGTGGTGCCCGAAGGCAAGGCCTTGGTTGTAGAAGCGGGAACCGAGATTTTCTTTAGCGAGGGGACAGGAATCGATGTTCGCGGTGGAACCATTGCCGTAATGGGTGAACACCACAATCCGGTGGTGATGACATCTGCCGAAGGGGAAAAATCCTGGAACGGGATCTCCATTACGGGTGCAAAGCGTTCCGAAATGCAAGGTGTCAATATTGAAAACGCCACCTTTGGCATTGCCGTAGAAAGTGGTACTCTGGAAGTTCGCGACGGAACCATCAGAAATGCGTCGCGGGCTGCAGTCTATGTGCGCAACGGTGCTGTTTCTATGCAGTGGTCCCAGATAGAAGACTGTCCCAATATCGGTGTGTGGGCTACCGCCAGTGCCGTAGTCGATATCGATGCGACCTCTTTGTCGAACAACCGGATTGCCGTGGTTGCAGGTGAAGGTTCTTCGGTGAATTTGAAGCGCGCCCACCTGGATGTAAACGAGGTGGCGATTCTTGATTTTGGCGAAAACAACCTTAGGCAGAGAAGCTCCATTATCGACGGGAACATTGTCGGCCTTGTGTCCAATGACATTCCCCGTGAAGATATTCGCCAGGCCCTGGAAAAGAACAAGGTCATGTTTTCGAGAAATTCAGGGTATTACCAGAATACCTTGGGTGAAGAACCGGTCAACCCCTACGCCGATGCGGTCAAGTATGCCAAGGGCCATAACGAACAACCTATGGATTCTGCCTGGACCGTTTCGGGTAGTGCGGGCGTTGAGCTGGGTTACCACAAGGTGCTCACTCGCCATAATTCGACAGGCGAAGCCTACGTTTCTGATAAAGATACGGTGCAGCCGGGCGAACGTTTTATCAACTATTTCCAGGTTCCGGGATTCTTCACGAACTGGAATGCGAATTTGTCTATGAGGTCTCCGTCGGGTGCCGTCATGGAATTTACGATGGACGCTTCTAGCGATTCTTGGGACAACCTTAAGCTGTACCAGTTGCAGGCCAGCTATACGGACGATATGCAACGGTTGATTTTGGGTGATTTCTATGCGAACGGGGGCGAACTTTATTTGGCCGGTGTCAATGCCTTTGGCGGCATGTACGATTTGTCCCTGTTCAAGAATTCGGCTAATGACCCGATGTTTGTCGGTTCTGTGTTCGTCGGCGAAATGAACGCCCCTAAATTGGAAGGCAACCGCAATTACGATGTGTACCAGGACTACATTGACGATGGCGAAGCGGAAGCCCAGAGAATGGTGGTCGGCGGTAAAGTTCGCTGGAATATGCACCGTCGCTTTAATGGAACCTTGGGTTTTGTGGCAAGCAAGGATTACCTGGAAGACCCCTTCTTGAGAGATGGGGCCCTGCCCGAAACCAATACGGCAAATCCGCTGGTATCTTCGAGAACCTTCTTTGCTGACGGAAACTGGCTCTTTTACCCGGGCGATGTCAAGCTGAACGGCCAGATTGCGGTGGGTGGTGCCGATACGGTGAATGCTGCCAAGATCCGCGCCATTAACCAGGTGTTTTCGGATGCTGGGCTTGACCCGTCGAATTTTTCGTTGCTGAACAAGCTGATGAGCAACGTGAACAAGGTAAATTCTCTTACCACTGCGGAGTTGGAATCGATCTTCGGCGAAAATTCCATGAAGACACCTTCTGAAATGCGTGCCGAATTGAAGACCTTGTTGGCAAAGGCGTCTAAGGTTGCGAAGCAGACTTATGTGAATGACAGCCGGCCGACGGGCGGTGAATTCTGGGGCCACGAACATTGGGCTTTTGCCGGGTCGTACCAGTGGTCCAATTCTAATACCTTTATCGAGGGTTTCTTGAGGTTCGTGGGTAGTGAATACTACAGTGCCGGTTCCGAAGACTTGCTGCAGAATACCCGCATGATTGGCGGTAACTTGAAACACAAGGTCTACGATTTCTGGAACTTGGGCTTTGGTTATACCATGAATGTTGAAAATGCGGCCGGCGAAGGCGACGACTACAACATATTCGGTATGGGTGAGGGTTCTCGCTGGGGACTCTTTACCGGTGCTGACGAGGACTGGCTTAAGGAACACGAGCAGGACCCGGTGCGCACGCTGTACATTCATGACGGTTACCTGAAAAACGATTTTGAATTGAACGAGTTGGTGGGGCTGACGTTCAAGTATGCCTTTAACTATAGGACTCGTAGCACGCCGCAGCGCTTGTATGCCAATTATTCGGCTGCTTCGGGAGTCTATGATGATTCGTGGTTTAGTCCCAGAAGTGGGCGCTCTACGTTGAAGGTGTTCAACGGAACTGATTCCATTAAGATTGACTCCATAAATGCCGCAAGGTACTATGAGCTTGCAGACGAGGATTATTTGGCCACCCAGTTCGAAGAAAAACTGATGAAGCACACCCTAGAACTTGGTTTTGCGTTTAGGCTGCCCAAGAATGTGCTGAAGGTAGGGGCCGCCTTGGTCTCCTTTATGGACATGTCGGAATTCAAGCAAGATGAATTGCTGTTGCCCTTCAATTTTAGTAACGAAACCTATGGTGCATTAGGATATTATTTCCACGGCAGCGATTATCTGGAACAGCGTTACCCGATTTCTTTGACTACCACGCTGGATGGATTTAAAAATACAGTCTCGGTAATGCCCAGGTACAAGATTTACAACCGCAACGAAATGCGCGAATTTGAATGGACTTTTGGGGACAATATGGAAATCGAACTGTCCCCCGAATTCCTGGAACTTGCGCTGTCGGGTGGCTTGCGCCAGAATTTCTTGTCTTACGAGATCGATGACACGGACTACGATGAAATGGAATTGGATCTAGATGCATCTGCAAGATTGAGGATACATCTTTCCCAGTCCCTTTATTCGGATTGGACCTTTGGCTCGATATTCAATTACCGACCGGATAACAAAGCCGACCAATACAAAGATTTTTATATAATTGCGGCATTGAACTATGATTTTTAGTCGGTTGCAACGGTAAACAGATTTCTTAATACAGGAACTTCGAAAATTCACATGAAAAGCTATTCTTGTAACATGAAGATTCCTGTTCGCTATAACCATGTCGGTTATGCTCCTGATTCGGCAAAGATTTTCTTTGTGAACCCGCAGGAGCTTGAACCCGCTTGCGATGATGCAAAAAAATGCATTTTTCGCGTGGTGAGGCGCGTTGATTGTGCGGATTCGTCGGTTTTATGGGAAGGCTCGCTTGTCGAGGGAACTTTTGAGCATTCCGGTGTTTGTGAGTATACGGGCGAAACGCTTTGGTCCGGAGACTTTTCCGAGGTTCATGAACCGGGTGTGTTCTCTATTCAGATTTTGCAGAGAGGTGGCGCTGAGAAGGAAACGCTCCTTTTTGAAACGGAACCATTCGAAATATCGAACGACTGGATTTTCCGTCAGCTGCTTGCGAATATCAAGTCTTTTTATTACCAGCGAAGCGGTGTAGAATTGCCGCCTGAATTTGCCGGGAAGTGGGCACGGCCTGCGGCCCATTTGGATGACTGTATTGGGTTTCACCCCAGCATGCACCGCGAAGGTACCTGGAATGCCCATGGTGGCTGGTATGACGCCGGTGACTACGGCAAGTACATTGTGAATGGCGGAGTCTCGGTGGCAACGCTATTGCTTGCCTGCGAAATGATTGGCGGTTGCGAAGGTGAAAGTCTCGCGAGTAAGGCTATAAATGCGAAGGACCCCTTTGTGGCTCCCGACGGGCTCAAGATGTATAGCCTTAAGGAAGAAGTTCGCTTTGAACTGGAATTCTTCTTGCGCATGCAAGATACGGACGGTGGCGTTTTTTTCAAGGTGACTCCTGAACGTTGGGACGGCTTTGTTTCGCCGAAAGATTCTGACATGCTGCAAAAGCGCATGATTCTGGGAAAGTCTACGACATCGACGTTGAATTTTGCGGGTGCTTTGGCGGCGGCTTCGCGCGTGTATCGCAATAGCGATACGGCGTTCGCAGAACGCTGCTTGCAATCCGCGGTATCGGCGTACAAGTGGGCGATTTCGCGCCCCTTTGTAGACTGGCCGCACAACACCGAGGGCAGCGGCGGTTACGGCGACGAACATGCAGAAGATGAATTCTTCTGGGCGCGAGCCATGCTATACCGCGAATTGCACGCCCGCGGCGAAGCTGTTGACGGTATTTCGGCTGAATGTTTGCGTCCGTTGCTGTTAAACGACATGATGGTGATTCCCCCTAAGTCGGGGCTGGATTGGCGCGATACACAGAACCTTGGCTGGATAGCGCTTGCGTTGCAGGATTTTGATAGGGAATTCCAGCTGTATGCCCGCACGACTCTTAACATGACTGCCCGCGAAATCATAGACCTGCAGAATTGCGATGCCTATGGTGTGCCGATGCGCAAGTTTATTTGGGGCAGTAATGGCGACATTGCAAATCATGCGCTGACGCTTGCCATTGTAAAACGGTGGGCTCCTAGTTTGGGCGGAAACTCCCTGGATTTCTGGTGCCGAGAATTGTTGAACTTTATTTATGGACGTAATCCGGTTGACGTCAGCTTTGTGACAGGTTCTGCTTGGAGCTCGCCCAAAGACCCGCACCATAGGCTAAGCCATTCTGATGGCGTGGAAGAACCTATTCCGGGGCTTTTGGTGGGCGGCATAAACAGCGACCGTCAGGACATGCACCGTGCGCCGCATTATCCGGGAGAACAGTCGGGATTTTCGTACACCGACGAACGTTGCTCCTTTGCAAGCAACGAAACTGCCATTAACTGGAATGCTCCGTTGACTGCTGTGCTTGCGTTACTTTGTTTTTGATGAATCGGCCTTGCTTGCTGATTCTTTTTTGGACTCTTTCTGAGTCGTATCTTTGACTGTAGAATCTTTTGCCGTTGTATCTTTGGCGGCGGATTCGACGGAGCTTTCAACAATCTTTTCTTGCACTTTGGGCAATAGGGACTGTAAGTCGACAATGGGATTCTTTTCAGCCTCGTATTCCTTGGCAGAGACAATGGGCTTGTAATAGAATGAATCTTCTGCGGTGAGATGGCCTGCCGGGAGCAAGTCAATGTAAGAGGCGGCGAGGGCTGCCCAGCCGCGCAGCCATTCCTTGCGGGATTCACGGTTGGTGTACCAAGAATCGGGGTTGTAGAAGTAATGGTGCACGTCCTTGGTCAGGTAGACAGGAGTATCACCAGAAAGCTTCGTGAAGATTCGCTTGACACGGTAAGTGGAGGATGCTCCCGTAAGGATCAATACGGTGTCAATCTTGCGTTTCTTTAGCCAGGGAATAATGGTGTAGGCTTCGCCAATGGTGGAGGGGTCGTCGTGGCGGGCAATGTAGACAGCGTTGCTGTCGAAATCGCCGAGGCGCATGAAGTCCTCCAGGTATAATTCGGCGTTGCTTCGATTGTGCAGAATGCGGCGTCCAAGAATCAGTACGGAGTCTACCTTTCCGCTGGCCATCAGTTCGGCGGCGAGGTCTGTGCGTTCCATGTCGGCAGATTGACCGTCAAGAACAATGGCCCATTTTACATGTTCGAATTCGTCGTCGTCAATAAGCCAGTGTCCGCTCTGCGTCATAATCAGGTAGAACGCAATAACAAGGAACACGGCGGCGGCCGCAACGGCGCTCAAAATAATCTTCTTCTTTTGAATCTGCTTTTTGGTGGGTAGCTTAGTCAATTTTTGCTCCTTGGGTGCTGTACAGGGCCGCGTTTTCGCCGTCGGCGTAATACTTCTTGCGGATTCCGAACAAATTAAATCCGTGGTTCTCGTAAAAACGGCGAGCCTTGATATTGTTCTCGCGGACTTCTAGAAAGCAACAGTCGTCTTTGTCGAGGTCCAACTGGATAAGCCCCGCCTGCAAAAGTTGGGAACCGATTCCGCTACGTTGTGCGGACTCGCTCACGGCAATGGATAGCAGTTCGGAGTCCGCTCCCAGCAAATGAAATACGGCGTACCCTAAAATACCGCATTCGTTTTCGTAAACGATGGCGTAGGTGTAGGGAGCCTTGATTTCTTGCTCGTATTGCCGCTCGTTCCAGTCCTGAAAAGCAAGTTCGCCCTGAATCCTCAATACGGCAGGAATGTCGGCGGAATTCATCTTGCGGATGGGCATAGAACTTCCTATCAGTGCAGTTTTTCGAAATAGGACGGCTGGATGTAGTTCGCTTCTTGCATGAGGCTCGGGGCTACTCTTTCGAATAGGCGGGCCCAGTCGCTCAGGGGCTTGCCCTTGTCGATAACGGTGGTTGCCCCGATTTCGCTGAATAGCGATTTCAAGGTTTCGTCAGAGGCGGCACATTCATCAACTACCACGTAGTTCACTTCGTTAGACTTGAGGGCCTTTACCACCTGTTCCGTTTCGATGAAGCTTTCTTTTTCGTTCAGGCGCAGGTACCAGTAGTCCTTGCGTGCGCGAATGACAACGGCTGCTTTATCGGGTTCTGCGGCGAAGCAGGAGAGCGCTTGCAGTGTAGATACTCCGTAGAGCTTGCGCTTGCCGCTAAAGCATAGACCTTCGCAAAAAGCGACTCCCGTGCGCAGTCCGCTGAAAGAACCTGGACCAACGGTGACCATGACTCGCGTGATTTGGTCGAGGGTGGCTCCTGTTTTTTCGAGGAGAGCGTCTAGCATGGCCGAGGCGGTTTCGCCGCGGGCCGATTCGTCGACGCTTTCTGTATAGCGGGGGCGCGCGGCGTCCGATTCGAGGAGCGCCATGGAAATGCCCTTACGCGAAGTATCTACAAATAAGTCGAAGTTCATATCAGCGCTTAATATAAAGGCTCTTGTCGATGATCAGGTCAATGAGCTGGCTGTAGGTGATGCCGTTGCAGGCGGCCTGTTGCGGCAAAAGCGAAGTGGGAGTCATGCCCGGGAGCGTATTCGTTTCGATAGCGAACAGCTGCTTGTCCTTGGTAATGCGAACATCGGTACGGCTGTAGCCTGCACCGCCGAGGGCGTAGTGGGCGTTCTTCACCAGTTCCTGGATGCGTGCTGTAAGGTCGGCGTCGAATTCGGCCGGAGTGATTTCCTTGCATTCGCCGTTGTACTTGGCTTCATAGTCAAAGTATTCGCGGGTGGTCATGCGCATTTCGGTCGGCGGCAGCGGCTTTTCGCCTTCGATATAGCCGCAGCTGGCTTCTTCGCCGGCAATGAACTTTTCGCAGAGCAGGCGGTTGGAATCCTTGAACAGATCCTGTGCAATCTTGCCGGCTTCGTCGAGGTCCTTTGCGATGCCGATACCGATAGAGGAACCGCCCAGCGGATCCTTGATCACCAGCGGGAACCCGAGTTCGTCGGAAACGGACACGAGCGTGTCGCCGGTGAAGTCGTGTTTCCAAATCACGCGGTACGGCGGAGTCGGAATACCGTTAGCCTTGTAAATTTCCTTGGACTTTACCTTGTCCATGGCAAGGGCCGAAGCCAAAAGGCCGCAACCGGTGTACGGGATGCCCCAGTTTTCGAGCAAAGCCTGAATGTGGCCGTCTTCGCCCCATTTGCCGTGCAAGGCGAGGAATGCTATGTCTGCATCGGGGAGCTCAGAAAGGGCGGGATTCTTTTTGCAGTTCGCGGCAGTGCCTTCGAGACCGCGGAAATAGTTCACCGAGAAATTGTCCTTCTGGTAGGGGGAAAGTTCGCGGGAAGACCAGTGCCAGGTACCGTCTTTGTCGATGAGCACCGGGTGAATGTTATAGCGATCCGGGTTCATGGCGCGAACAACGCCCGTGCCACTGACAACGGAAACATCATGTTCGGTGGAGGGACCACCCATTAAAACCAATACGCGCATACGAGCCATCGTAAACCTCATTAGAAAAAATCTGTATGAATAATGTAGTAATTCTGTGCGTCTCCGCCGCAGTTATCAAGTCAATAGTTAATAGTTTTTCTTTGCCCCACTTGCCTGTATAGCAAAAGGTTTGTATTTTGTAGGTAAAGAGAGGTTTTTATGCGAGTTTTTGTTACAGGCGGTACTGGTTTCATTGGCCACTACGTAGTAAAGGCTCTTTTGGAGAAAGGGCATGAGGTCGTGATTGCCACAAGGCATCCCAATAAAGTTCCGACTCTCAAGGCAATGCCTAATGTTTCTTTTGTGGAATGTGCCTTGACAGATTTTGACCAGATGGCCGAAGGTCTCAAGGGTTGCGACGCCTGTATTCACATAGCTCTCGGTTGGGGAGATACTCCGAGCGCCATGCTGACAAACGATACTCGTGCAACGGTAATGCTGCTTGAAAATGCGGCGAAGGCCGGTTGCAAGAAGTTTATCTATACCAGCAGTACTGCGGCAATGGGACGTATGCGCCCCACCATGCGCGAAGTTACGAGCAATTTGCCCGTGGATCTTTATGGTGCCACCAAGGCCGCTGGCGAAGCTTTTGTACTCGGCTTTACCCACGGTTACGGAAGCCAGTTCCCCGAAGTCAAGATGACTCGCAATATTATCCGTCCGGGTTATACCTTTGGAAACCCCGCTTGGCCCGATGGCTGTTCTCAGCCGGACCGCAGATTTTTCTCGATGGCCCAGGCCGTTAAAGAAAACCGCGACATCAACATCATCAAGAATGACGGCACGCAGTTTATTCACGCCAGTCAGCAGGCAAAGCTCTACATGAGCGTTCTCGAATCTGACAAGAACGAAGAAATCTTCCTCGGCCTTGGCGAAGTTTGGATGAGCTGGAAGGAAATCGCCGAAATGATGATTTCGATGAAGCCTGGCTGCAAATCCAAGGTGATTGAAACTGACCTGGGCTGGGGTGATGAACCCATGCTGTTCGACGTGAGCAAGATTCAGGAACAGTTTGGGCTTGCCTTTGACGCCCACGAGTTCATGCTTGATCACGTCAAGTGGACGTACAACCAGATTTAACCTTTTAAAGGTTTTAATTAAAGGCGAGAGCGTAAACTCTCGCCTTTAATTTAACCACATCGTGTTTTGCTTGAATCGCTACCTATGTAGTCTGGGTAGTCGTTGTCGAAGCAGGCTGCGCAATAGTTTTCGCCTTCGCCGGTACATTCCTTCATGCCTTCTACGCTTAGGTAGCCGAGGCTTTCGACGCCGAGCATCTTGGCGATTTCGGGTGGAGTCATGGAGCTTGCGGCAAGTTCGCCTTGGCTCGGGAAATCCATGCCGAAGAAGCAGGGGTGTGCTACCGGAGGCGATGCAATGCGAATGTGCACTTCTAAGGCGCCGGCGTCACGCAGCATCTTGGATAGAATCTTGAGCGTGGTGCCGCGCACGATGGAATCTTCGACGACACAGACGCGCTTATTCTTGAGCACGCCTTCGATGGGGTTGAACTTGAGCTTGACTTTCTGTTCGCGCACATTCTGCGTGGGGTCAATGAAGGTGCGGCCCACGTAGTGGTTACGGAGCAGGCCGATTTCAAAGCGGATGCCGCTTGCCTGCGAGTAGCCGAGTGCTGCGGTAGTGGCGCTGTCGGGCACCGAAATCACGATGTCTGCATCGACGGGGCATTCCTTGGCGAGCTGCTTGCCCATTTTGCGGCGGATCTTGTCGCAGCTCTGTTCGAAAATCTTGGAATCCGGGCGGCTGAAGTAGATGTATTCGAAAATGCAGTGGGCGAGGCGGTCTTTGTGAGTGAATCGCTCGGAGTGTAGCCCATTTCTGGTGATGGTTAGGAATTCGCCGGGTTGAATGTCGCGAATGTAGTGGGCGCCCAGCAAATCGAAGGCGCAGGTTTCGCTCGCGACGCACCAGGATTTACCCATGCGTGCAATAGAAAGGGGGCGGAATCCGAATCCGTCCCTTGCTACATACATGGTGTCTTTGCTGATGAATACGAGGCAGAAACTGCCGGTGAATTTTGTGATTGCCTTCTTGATGGCGTCGCCCAGGTCGTCGGCCTCGGTGCGGGCAATTTCGTGCAGCAAGATTTCTGAGTCTGAGGTGGTCTGGAAAATGTGGCCTTCGGCTTCCATTTCGGCGCGCAGATCGTTTGCATTGGTGATATTACCGTTGTGGGCGACTGCAATCTGGCCCCATTTGCAACTCACGAGAATCGGCTGCGCGTTTGCAAGGGTGGATGCGCCTGTGGTGCTGTAACGCACGTGCCCGATGCCTGCAAAGCCGTCAAATTCATCAATGTTGTGTTCCCGGAGAAGGGTCGATACAAGTCCCATGGACTTGCGGACGCGAATCTTGTCTCCGTCAGTGACCGCGAATCCGGCACTTTCCTGCCCGCGGTGCTGCAGGGCGTAAAGCCCCATGGTAATATTCCTTACGACAGTGTCGCCATTGTAAATGCCGATCACTCCGCATTCTTCGTGCAATTCGTCGAGCATAACGCCTCTTTGAAATGTATGCTTCCCCTACCTCGAAGGTCATAGCCCACCCAGACGGGTGCAAGCAAGGAAGCGGCCGCCTTTGTTAAGCAAAAAATGTGCCTAAATGGCGAATTTGAGCGAAAAATGCCAAATTACAGGTTGCAGAACAAAAAGGCTTTACAATTTGTGTAAATCCTTGGGGGCGAGTTTACAATTTGTGTAAATGTAGGCTATGCTTTGTCGGATTTGTCCAACATTAATTGCTTTAAAAATGATTTGTTGTCTAAATCTATGATTTTTTATGTGATTTAGACATGAAATACATGATTGTTTGTCTAAATGTTTATTATTTTTGTAGATTTAGACACAAAATATGTGATTGTGTGTCTAAATGTGAAATTTTTATATATATTTAGATGTGTGAAAGCCGGAGGTGGTATGCGTTTTGTTGGACGAAAAAAGGAATTTAAGGAACTGGATCGTCGCTATCGTTCTAAACAATCTGAGTTGATTGTTGTTTATGGTCGTAGACGTGTCGGAAAAACCGCCCTTGTACGCGAGTTTTTCGGAAATAAATTCGATTTTTTAGTGACTGGAATTCACGATGGAACTAAAGAAATGCAACTTAGCAATTTTGCAATGGCTTTGCATGAGTACTTTGGTTTGCGTAATAGCCCTAAAACTTGGCTAGATGCATTTGCCCTGTTACGTGCAGGATTGTTGCAAGTTCAAAGTGACGGTAAAAAGGTCGTTTTTTTTGATGAAATGCCTTGGATGGAAACTCCGAAATCGGATTTTTTGAAAGCGTTCGAAGTTTTTTGGAATGGATTCGCAGCTTGGCAAAAGGATATCTTGTTGGTAGTCTGTGGTTCTGCTACCACATGGCTTACAGAAAATATTTTGAATGATGTTGGCGGACTTTATAATAGGGCTACCGGACGAATTTTTTTGGAACCATTTAATCTTTGTGAAACAGAGGAATTTCTTAAGGAAAAAGGGATTGTTTGGAATCGTTATGATATTATTCAGCTTTATATGGTTATGGGAGGGATTCCGTTTTATTTAGATCAATTGCAAAGTGACTTGTCGCTTGCTCAAAATATAGATGAATTATTCTTTAAGTCGCACGGAAAACTTTGGAATGAATTTAATAATTTGTATGCAGCTCTATTCAAGAATGCTGATGCTCACATCAAGGTTGTCGAAGCCTTGTCGACAAAGAAAATGGGCTTGCTGAAAAAAGAGATTTCGGAGGAAACGGAGCTGCCATGTAACGGGTTGCTTTCAAAAATTTTAGACAATTTGTCTAATTCTGGTTTTGTTCGTCCTTACAATTATTTTGGAAATAAAAAAAAGGACATTACATACCAGTTGTCTGATTACTATTCATTGTTTTACTTCCGTTTTATAAAAGATAATTACGGAAAAGACGAAAACTTTTGGCAAAATACGCTTGATTTTCCTGCTAAACGAGCTTGGACTGGTTACGCATTCGAACAGGTTTGCAAAGATCATGTTCAGCAAATTAAGAACAAGCTTGGTATTGCTGGTGTGCTTAGTGAAAGGTCTTCGTGGTTTGGTAAAGACAGTCGTAGTTCGCAAATTGATTTGGTAATTGATCGGCGTGATAGAGTAATTAATCTTTGCGAAATGAAGTATTCAGAGACGGAATTTGAAATAGATAAGGAATATGATAAAATTCTTAGAGATCGATTAGATGCGTTCCGTAAACAAACTAAGACTAAGAAAGCGCTGCATATTACGTTTGTTACTGTTTATGGGCTGATGCAAGGAAAATACAGATCTATTGCTCAATCTGAAGTTGTTGGTGATGATTTGTTTTTGGCTTTTTAGCAACTCACGACGAGGGCAATAAGGCCTGCGAACATGGCGATTTTCACCAATTTTTGGGCATTTCGGTAGTTGCGCTTGTTGGCGAACACGAGAATGGCGATCACTGCGGGCGTAAATGCGATTCCGGTGATGATCAAGAAAAGCTTCGGGTAGTAACCCTGGGCGACCGGGAGCGGTAAAATGGCCCAGGTGAAAAGGCAAATGAGGCCGGCGAGGCGCCTTGCGGTGGGGGCGCCTGCAATCAGCGGAAATGTCATGATGCCTGCCTTGAGGTCGCCGGTTTCGTCTTCCAAGTCCTTGTAGATTTCGCGGGCCGTGGTCAGCAGGAATGCGAACAACATTGCGGGGTAGAGAAGGCCGATTTTATGGGAGAGCGCCGAAACGAAGGTGTCTGCTTCGTTCAAGCCTGTGGGGTAGAAAAGGCAAAGGATAATCGGCGTGGCGCACAGGAAGGCGACCGTCATGTTCTTGAGTAGCGGAATATGCTTGAGCCACTTGTTGTAGGCGATTAAAAGCCCCGAAAGCAGAATGAAAAAAAGACTCCCGACCAGGTTTGTGGCGATAATGCTGTCGGCAATTCCGCAAGCGACTGTAAGCGCGAGCAAAGCAATCCACGCCCTCCGCGCCGCCGTAACCGACGCCTTGCCGCTTACGAGAGGACGCTCCGGCCGGTTCAACTTGTCGCTCGCCAAATCTAAAATGTCGTTCTGGATGTTTGCAAACGCAATGGCGAATGCAAAACCGAGCGCCTGCAAAACAAGCGGAACCCATTCGACCCCGCCCTTGTTCACGGGCAAAGCCGAAAGCAGGTAATAGCCGATAGCGAGAGTCACCATAGCGATGACGATATTGACCGGCCGAGACATTTTGACTAGTGCGAGAAGCATGGCAAGAATATAGAAATTTTCTGGCTAAAATCTTTTTACATCGAATATGCCCTAAAAACAGGGGCAATTTTGAACTGTTTTTCCCAAATTGGCGTGTATATATAAAGATAGGGATACTCTCTATTCGCCAAACTGCGGGTGGCTTTCCCGCTTTAAAAGGAAAAAATATAATGAAAAGAGACGAATTCGCCCGGTTCCTTGGAGAACTCAGAAAAACGAAAGAAAATGGTCAGGATATAGATGCCTTCGTTAAGAATTATGAACACAGAAATGTGTATTTCTATAATGATGGCTCTCTATTTGTCTTCCCCGCGTAGGCGGGGACCTCCCCTTGGAGTAAAATAAATGAATTATAACTTTTATGTCTATATTCTTACAAATAAATACCATACCGCATTTTATACAGGTGTTACGAATGATCTGTTTCGTCGTGTTATCGAACACAAAATAAAGATTAATGAAGGCTTTACCAACGATTACAATGTAAATCGCCTTGTCCATTATGAATTGTTTTTTAACGTAAACGATGCCATAGCAAGAGAAAAACGCCTTAAACGTTGGAACCGCCAATGGAAAATCAATTTGATTGAAAAGACAAATGCCAATTGGATCGACCTTTCTGAATCTATCGGCATTACAGAGAAAAATTTAATCTGCGTAAAAAAGACAATTTGTTCTGGCGGAAAAGGGAGATCCCCGACCAAGTCGGGGAAGACATTCTCAAGGTCTTGCAAAACGAGGTGAAATTATGTAATTTCAGTTCGAGGTATCTTATGACTGTGGACATGAGCGATTTTGACAGAGCTGTGGCAAAGTATGAAGAAAAAATGGATATCGCGAAGAAAATGCTTGAGCAGGGAAAATTCTCTGTGACAGATATTTCTGCAGTTACAGGCCTTCCCGAAGCAAAAATTCGCGATTTGAAGTAAACCTTTAAACGAAACAGGCGGTCCCAAGGCCGCCTTTTTCGTTTGGTTTGTTATATTTGCGTAAAATTGAAGGTTTGGTGGGATTTCATATCTGGAGGTCTTATGTTTGTTCGTTTAGTATTTGCACTTGTCTTTGCATGTGTTTTTGCTGCATGTGGAGACGACACCTCTTCCTCTTCAGTTTCCCCTGAACCGTCCGACGATTCTTCGTCTTCTGTTATCCCTGCCTCGAGCGGTGACGAATCCTCGAGTTCACAAAAGAACTCCAATAAGGATAAGTCTTCTTCTTCAGTTGAAAAGTCGAAGTCCTCTTCTAGCGAAGGCAAACAAGCCTCCTCTTCTTCCTCTTCTAAAAAAGATGAAAAATCCAGCTCTTCTGTTGAAAAAACAAAGGAATCTAGTTCCTCGGTAAAGCCTACTTCTTCTTCGGATGCCAAGTCCAGCAGTAGCGAAGAAGTGAAACAGTCTTCTTCGAGTGTTGTTGCTTCGAGCAGCAGCGTGGTGGAAGAATCTAGTAGTAGCGAATATGTGCCGTATAACCATTATACTGATTTGTGTTTTGTAACGGTTTCCAAAAGTGAATACAAACAGTTTACTGATACCCGTAATGGTCGCTCCTATTTCTATCTGACTATAAATGGAAAGGATAAAGATAATAAACCGGCTTCTGTTACTGTGATGGCGGAAAACTTGAATATTGG
>JAFZOV010000120.1 GCA_017550445.1 Fibrobacter sp. | reverse complement strand
GGTAGCAAGCGGAGTCAAAACATGCACAACGGGCTTGCCCTTGGTCCAATCGGTACGGCTACGCACGTTCCTCTGCTTGGAACTGGTGAGCGCCTTGTAGGTATTGTACGGGTCAAAGTTCTTGATCTGCTTGGGTCCTTCACGGGTGAAGGTCAGCTTGTTCATCTTGTCGCCACTCCAGGTGAGTTCATCGATGGACACGCTTCTGTGGTTTTCCTTGTTCGGGCTATTGGTGCACTGGCCGGACTGGGTGCAGGAACCCGGATGTTCATCTGCGGTAACCAGGCGGCGATCGTGATACACGGCATACCACTTGCCCTTGAATTCTGCAAAACCCTGGTGGTTGTTACCACCCTCATTATGGGCATCGGGCACCGAGCTAATTCCCGGAATAACCGTTCCTACAAATGTGTAGGGGCCCATGATGTTATCAGCCATACTGTAATCGATTACCTGCGGCTGCGTATTGAAACTCAGGTAGTACTTGTTGTCCTTCTTATGGATATAAGGAGCTTCAAAGGAACCCGGAGCACTAATACGCTTCAGGGAATTCTTGTCGATAGTAATCTTGCCGTTGCTTTCGGTAAACTTGATAATGTCCAGGTTGTTTCCGTACTTGCGAGTGTTGTTTTCGCCACCACCGAAAACCACATAGCCCGTACCGTCTTCTTCAATGAAGATTCCCGGGTCGAAGCAGTGAGCGATATCGTCGCAGCCGCCAATCACGCTAGAGCCATAGTGAGCCGCAATATAGTTGACACCATGCGTTTCCTTGACGGGATCAGTATACGGGCCATCGATGCTGGTGGCGGTAATCATGCCCACGCCGCTCGCACCATTGGGGTAAACGATGTAGATTCTGCCTTTATGGACAGCAATGCCGGATGCCCAGGTATTGTTCGGATAATCCCCGAACTCACGCTTGGAACGGAAAATCATACCATGGTCGGTCCAGTTTTTCATGTCCTGGGAGGTAAAAGCGTTCAGACCGACAATGTCGTAGTCATAGTTTTTCTGGGGGCTATAGTCATCAACATCCGTCAAGACATAGAAGGTATCGCCATCAGACGCTGCAGAAGGGTCTGCCAGATAGTGATATGTCGAAAGCGGATTGTCGGCCAAGCCAAATACTGCAAGGCCAGCCACAAAACAGGCAGCCTTTTTCCACACCTTTTTATATTCCATTTTTCACTCCACGCTGGAATCTACACCATGTAGACCCATCCAAACTTAAAACTACCCCTTTTTTGCGTAAAAATCGCATTTACATTCATATTGTTATGGATAAATTGACAACGAGGCGTCAATGCCGCAGTTGGCAGAACTTAGTTGGTAGAACTTAGAATTATTTCTAAATTTAAGCCTAATGAACCGTTTTGAGCTTCTAAAGACCTCCAAAAAGTCAAAAGCGCGCCTTGGAGTGGTCCATACCGACCACGGCGACGTGACAACGCCTATTTTTATGCCCGTTGGCACCGAAGCGACCGTAAAAGCGGTCACTCCTGCGCAGCTTAAGGACATCAAGGCCGAAATTATCCTAGCAAACACCTATCACCTGTACCTGCGCCCCACTACTCCGCGAATCGCTAAAGCAGGCGGAATCCATAAATTTATGGCTTGGGACGGCCCCGTTTTGACAGATAGCGGCGGATTTCAGGTATGGAGTCTCAAGGATTTACGCAAAATCACCCCCGAAGGGGTGGAATTCAGGAGCATTTTAGACGGTTCAAAGCACTTTTTTAGCCCCGCAAGCGTCATGAACGCCCAGCGCGAAATCGGCGCGGACATCATCATGGCGCTCGACGAATGTACCCCGTTCCCGAGTACCGCGAAAGAAGCCGAACATAGCCTCAAATTCACGTTAAAATGGACCGCCGAGGCCATGCAATGGCTTAAGGAGCACCCGCCCATTCACGGTTACGACCAGCAGTTCTTCGGAATCATTCAGGGCGGCATGCACAAGGACTTGCGCAGGCAGGCCATCGAACGCATCGCAGAACTCGGCCCCGACGGTTACGCCATGGGCGGCCTTTCGGTGGGTGAACCCACCGAGACCATGTACGAAATCGCAGATTTTTGCACCGATATTTTGCCGCAAGACCACGCCCGTTATGTGATGGGTGTAGGTACGCCTTGGAACTTACTCGAACTCATCGAGCGGGGCGTGGACATGTGCGATTGCGTCATGCCTACGCGCAACGCCCGCAACGGCATGCTCTTTACCAGCGAAGGGGTGTTGCGCTACAAGGCCGCCCGCCATGCCGAAGAATTCGACAAGCCCGTGGACCCGAATTGCGACTGCTACTGCTGCCGCAACTTTAGCCGCGCCTACTTACGTCACCTGCACCACGCCGGAGAATCCCTCGGGTTCACGCTGGCAAGCATCCATAATTTGCACTTCTACTTGCACCTAATGCGCGAAGCCAAGCAGCATATCGCTGATGACACCTTCGAGGAATGGAAACGCGAGCAGTGTGAAATACTGCAGCGAGATTTGCAATAAACAACTAAAAAGCTCCGGTTGAACCGGAGCTTTTTTAAGGAGATTCCCGACCAAGTCGGGGATGACAAGCCACAATTAGCGGATGCTGATGCGGGCAGTCTGTGCAGACATTGCAGTCTTCACGCGGACAATGTAGTTGCCACGGTTCTTGCCAGCAAAGGACACCTGATGATTACCGGCAGCGTTTACGAGACGGTTCATCACCATGTTACCCTGCATGTCGAACACCTGGATACGAGCCGCAGCAGTAGTTACCACGTTGAGCATGTCACCATTCACGCTGAGCTTGAGCTGACTTGCAGCCTTGCGGGCCATGACACCCACAGTGGTGTTAACACACTTGAGGTCATCCAGGTAAAGGAAATTATATGTCGGCTGGTATTGATCGGATATACCGTGAACACCGATAACTTCCCATGCCATCTTCTTGATGTTCGCCCAATTCAGATCAATCTTTGGGTCGGCCCAGCTCGGTTGCTTAAAATCAGCCTGAGCGATAGTTACCTGCGTCCAATCAGCGGCATCCAAAACATTCTTGCTGTGATATGCATAATCTTCAACCTGTCCATCTTGAAGTTTGATGGTATGTGCGGAACCCTTGTAGCGGTAGCTAATCACCGGGCAGGTACTCAGGTCAATACCCTTAGAAGTATCGGCATTCGTGTTGAGGCCGAGCGCAACGAACGGATCGTACTTGTACTCACCTTCGTCCCAAACAATACCAGTGAGGCCGACAAAGCCCTTGGTTCCGTTGGTCGGATCAGCCGTACCGGGGAACACCACTACGTAACCCGGGAGGGTCGCATCATAGACATTGGTAATGGAGGACTTGCCCTTAGAATCATTATCCGTATATGCGTACCATGTACCCTCTGTATTGAGGACTTCATCGCCGTCTTCAACATCGTCAATGATCATGAGGTCGGTAATCACCGGAGCGACAGAAGAAGAAGAGAGAGTCGGAGCAACACTAGAGCTGGACTTGCCACCCTGACCATTGCTGGAACTGGACTTGCCGCCCACAGAAGAAGAGGACTTCGGCGTATCGCCACTGCCACCGCTAACGGCTGTAAAGGAAAGGCCGTCGCACTTCACATCATCAATGTAGAGGTACGGATACTTGGGCTGGTTCATATTGTCAGGAACCTTTTCAAGGCCCTTGATTTCCCAAGAAAGACGTGTTGCATTTTCCATCTTAATCGGCTTGGAGCGAGAATCGTCACCCCAAGTTTCTTGCTTCAACATGTCCGTCGTAATTTCGACTTCCTTCCAATCTTCAGAAGCGTCCTTGTTCACGCGATGATAGTTATAGTCGGTAACGTCGGTCGTTTCGATAGCGAAGTTGTGGCTTGCGCCCTTGTACTTGTACTTGATGGTCTTGCACTTTGCAAAGTCGGCATAAGTCTTCGGGGAATCCTTGGCCGGTTCCTTCAAGAGAGTGAGGAACATCTTGATATACGGGCCGTAGTCGAGAGTACCCTTGCCAATCTTCACATCCTTAAGAGCGGCCATATACTTGGAAGTATTCTTGCTGTCGCCGCTCACCGGATAGACAACCTGATAGGTCTCGTTGCCAAAATCGTCAAGAAGCTTGTCGTTAGAAATAGAGCTTGCGCCGCCATTTTCCTGGTCTTCGACAGCAGCCCATGCACCACCAAGGTAACCATAACGATCGCCATCTTCCATGTCATCGAGAATAGAAGTCGTAGCACCATTGGCAACGCCCGTAGAGAAACCAGATTCTTCTTCGGAACTTCCATTCTGGAGACCGCAATCCTTATAGGTTACACCCTTGTTCATGTAACCCTTGACATTTTCACCAGATTCCGAATAGGAGAAACCCTTCTCAAAAACAGCAGTCGTAAATGCCGCAGAGGGTTCATCCATAGCAGACGCATTCCAGTTCGTCCAGGACACTCCTTTCTGCTTCATCCAGCTAACCCACTGCTGAGCAGAGCTGAAATCCAATCGGCCCTTACCACTAGATTCGGTAACACCCCATTCCGTAGCAAAAACGGGAACCTTTGCCATAGCAGATTCGGCAGCCTTGTTATAGCCACCTTCGCCCATGTAGTGCGTTGCAGCGTAGAAGTGGAGCGTACAACCGTAGTTATCATCTTTGATACCGGCGTTAGCGCAAGCATCTGGCTGGCTAGACCACTGCGGGCTACCCACGAGAACTAGGTTGTCTGAACCGGCATTACGTATAGTCTGAATCACGGTATTGGCGTGATTTGCAACCGTATTCATGTCAGTTCCAACCGGTTCGTTCCAGATTTCGAAAATCACATTGTTGTACTTGCCATATTCTTTAGCGGCATATTCAAAGAACTTGACTGCATCGCTAGTAAAGCCATCGGAGCTTTCGATGTGCCAGTCAATAATGACGTAAATGTCCTTATCGACAGCAGCGTTCACCACGGACTTGAGCAAGGCCTTCTGGAAGCCTTCGCCACCGGTCGTATAGGAACGACCCGAACTGTTAAACTTTTCGTCGGCAGCACCCATAGCAAAGCGCACAACTTCGATACCCATGTCATCAACCAAGCGGTTGATCCCCTTTTCGGAGTAGAAGTCTGTAGAATAGGTATTACCCGAGCTCCAGAAGAGGCTCATGCCTGTCACCTGGACGGCCTTATTATTGTATTCCGGGCAAGACCCCGAGAGCTTGCCACCGTTGGCGATGAGTTTACCGTATGTGCTTACAGGGCCGACCCTGCTTGCACTGACCGCCATGGCGGACACCGCAGCCATGGATAAGATTGCGAGAATCTTTTTCATTCTACACCTTTATGGTTTATGTGAAACCCAAAATCCCTTGAATAGAAAAATAGTAATGAGACTTACAAAATCCTTGTAATATTTTGTATAACCTTTTTTGAGCCCAATAAACACGTTGAATCAAAAAATCTTTTTACAAAAAAGAAAGTCCGGCCCGAAAGCCGAACTTTCCCATTGTAAAAAAACATGGTGTTCTTTTTTACAATTGTTCAATTATTCCACAGATTTGCATTTTTCGACAGCGTCGGCAAGGGCCATGCCCGTAAAGTCCTGAGCGCTGAACCAGCGACCACTCTTCTTGTCGTCAAGCATTACCGAAACCATTGATCCCGGAATTACGCTTTCGGGGGCGTTAGGGGCATTGGGGCCACCGAGATCCGTACGGAGCCAACCCGGATCCATCACGTTCATCATTACGTCGGTGCCATTCAACTTGCAGGCAAAATCCTTGACAAATTTTGTCAGAGCAGCCTTAGCGCAGGCGTAGCCCATGAGCTCGGGCTCATTGGCGATACCGCTTGTGGTAAGCTGCATACGGCCAAAGCCACGTTTGATCATGCCAGGCAAGAAATGGTAGGCAATCTTGATAGGAGCAAAGAAGTTCACCGCCATAGCGTGATGGAAATCGTCCATGGTATTGGTGAGATAATCGATAAAGTAGTGGCTCATGAGACCGGCATTATTGAACACGATATCGACCTGCACGCCCCACGAATCAATTTCAGCCAAAGCAGTGTCAATTTCAGCCTCATTTTCGAGGTTACAACCCACGGCGCGGCACTCGACTCCGAACTTCTTGATTTCAGCAATTACCGGTTCGGCATGAGCCTTGTCGCGGCCCTGCAGAATAATATTGGCACCGAGTTTTGCCATTTCGATAGCGGTAAGTCGGCCTACTCCACGGCAGCCACCCGTAATCAAGGTCCATTTGCCCTTAACGTCAATCATAAGTCATCCTTTGCTTGTTTTGCGAGGGTTACCCCACCCTCTCGGTTTGTGAATATAAAGATACTCTTTCGCTGGTCCAAAACAACACTTTTTTGAGCAAAATCTGTATACAAGGGTAAAACAAAGTTTAACTTACCTAGATTGCTTCGTCGCCAAAGGCTCCTCGCAATGACGTCGCAAGGTTTTTCTAAATTTGTCCCAAATATTTAAGGATGTAAAAAATGAAAAGCTCTAGAGACAACTGGGGTTCGAAGCTGGGTGTAATTCTCGCGGTTGCGGGATCGGCTGTCGGACTCGGTAACTTTTTGCGTTTCCCGGTGCAGGCTGCTACAAACGGTGGCGGCGCATTCATTATCCCCTACCTCATCGCTTTCTTGCTGCTGGGCATTCCGCTTTCCTGGATGGAATGGACCCTGGGCCGTGCGGCTGGCAACAAGCACCACGGTACTGCTCCGGGCGGATTCCACTACATCTTTAACGGCAAACCCTGGGCAAAGCACCTCGGTTCGCTCGGACTTTTGCCGCCGCTGTTCATCAGCTTCTACTATATCTTTATCCAGTCCTGGATTTTGGCGTTCACCTACTACTCTGCCACGGGCAAGCTCATGGAAGTGGTCGCCGGCGGTTACGAACCGATGAAGGAATTCTTTGGCAACTACATCATGCTGAACACCAAGGTCGGGCCCATTCCGGCTGCGATTCTCTTCTTCTTGCTGACTTTTGCCTGCAACATGGGGCTTTTGTCATTCGGTGTGCGCAAGGGCATTGAACGCGTAAACAAGATCACCATGCCGATTCTCTTGATCATGGGCATCATCCTGGTGGTCCGCGTCCTTACGATCAGCGACATTGGCAAGGGTCTTGCTTTCGTGTGGAACCCGAACCTCTCTGAAATTTTCAACCCCGCCGTTTGGCTTGCAGCATCGGGTCAGGTGTTCTTTACCATGAGCCTTGGTATGGGCATCGTTTTCTGCTACGCTAGCTACTTGAAACCCAAGGAAGACTTGGTGCTTTCGTCTTTGACTGCGGGTGCGACCAACGGCTTTGCCGAAATTATCCTCGGCGGCACCATCGTGATTCCGATGGCAGTGCTCATTGCCGGCAACAACATTGAAGAATGCGCCAAGCTCGGCACCTTCGGCCTCGGCTTCCAGACGATGCCATTCGTGTTCGGCCAGCTGCCGTTTGGCGGATTCTTCCAGACGCTTTGGTTCGCGATGCTCTTTATCGCCGGTGTCACGAGCGCCATTTCGATTATCCAGCCGCTCATTAGCTTCTGCGAAGACGACCTCAAGTTTAGCCGCAAGGGCTCCATTGCAGCTACCGGCACAGTCACCTTCTTAGGTGGTCTCGTAGGCATTTTCGGCCTTGCCGCCGGTGCAGTCGATGAACTTGACTTCTGGGGTGGCAGCTTCTTGCTGGTCGTGCTTGGCACCATTCAGGCATTCATCTTCTCGTTCGTTCTCGGTCGCCGCAAGTCCGATGTGATTGGTGAAGACGGCAAGCCGGAAAACGAAGCATTCGCCCTGATGAATGACGGTGCTGCACTTAAACTCCCCCGTTTCTTTAGGCCCATCATCATGTACGTGTGCCCCATCTACTTGGCAGTCGTGCTTGTGGCATGGATTATTCACGACGGCATGGGCGTGCTGCTGTTGAGCAACGTTCCTGCCGACGCTAAAGTCACCTTCCTCGGTAGCGAATTCTCGCAGATTGGCTTTACCTGGGGCGTACGCGGGTTCTTGCTCGCACTCGTGATTCTTTTGAACGTCGCCATTTACTTCGCCTGGAAGCGTGGCGGCACCGCAAGAATGACTACAATTCTCCACAAGCAGAACATGGAAGTCGGCAACTCCGACAACAAGGAGGCTTAATATGGAATTTTCTACTAGCGGCCTGATTTTTATGACCCTTTCGTGGGCAGGCATTATAGGAATGTGCGCCTTCTGCTTTTACAAGGTGTTCAAGAAATAATTATGAATTTGGATTTCGGAATTAGGAATTTTTATAATCGCGGCTCCGCCGCCAAATTTATCATTCTGAACTCTGAATTCTGAACTCTGAATTAGTTTGAGGAATCATGAAGCTTACCAAGTACCCGAGTTCCATTGCGTACCTGATTTTTGTTTTCTGTAGCATTTTTGTTCAGATGGGCCTGTTCGTCCATTTCCAGCGGTGGCTGTCCTTCTCGTTCGAAGGGTCCGCCTTCTGGTGGCGCAGCATGCTGTTGCAGGTGGCCATTTTTGCGCCGAGCATCTTTATGCTCCCCGCCGCAAGCTACTTCGCAGGTCGATTCCACAAGGGCCGCGTCATGGCATGGTCCTCGGTGGGCATGCTCGCCTCTGTAATCGCCGTTGTCGTCTGCTATGTGGCAGGTGCCGAATGGGTGGCCTACGGGCTCCTTGGCCTATACGGAATATTCCTTGCCATACTTAGCCCGGCCAAACTCGGCGTCATGAAAGAAATGGTCGAAAGCGAAGACCTGGTCAAAATCAACTCTTGGTACATGGTTCTTTCGGTGCTCGGCACCGCCACAGCAGCCTTCTTTGCCATGGGACTTTCGGGCAGGCCCGATTCCCCGGTGAGCATTGACTTGACCCTTTGGATTTACCTTGGTTTGAGCGTTGTCACCACGATTTCCGGTTTCTGCATCAAGGTCGGCGAATCCCACGACAATCTTAAGATGCGCTCCCCCATGCGCAATTTCTCTGCCACTTGGAGCCACCCCATTGTTCGCCTTTCGATTCTCGGTCTCGCCACCTTCTGGGGTGTGACTCAAATTTTCTTGATTCTGATCCAAAACATGGCCGACATGCTCAACACGGCTGTCATTCCTGTTTCGATGTTCATTGTAACCGCAGGCTATGTGATTGGCGCGTTCTCGGCAAGTAAGGCATCTAAGGGCTTTGTGGAAACAGGCCTGATTCCCTTCTCGGCAGCAGCATCGGCCATCACCATGTTCGCCCTACCGCTGGTACAGAACGGTTGGCTTCAGGCAGCATTGTACGGCGTTATCGGCTGGTGTGCTGGTTCTGCATTCGTCATCTTGCGCACGGTCATCCAGAGCTTTACCAGACCCGATACGGCAGGCCGAATTCACGCCGTGGCCAACGCCATCCAGATGGCTTTGCTTGTGGCAATTATGGGCGGTCAGACGCTACTTTTAATCTTTACGCCCATTACGCTAGATTACTGCTTCATGATTTTGGCAGTCATTCTTGCGCTCTGCTTTATCGCTAACCTGAAGAATAATCCTATGGCCCTTTTGCGAGCAGCACTCCGTTTTGCCTTTACCTTCGTATTCCGCTATAAAGTGAAGGTGATGGGCGTCCAGAATATCCCTGAATCGGGTCCGGTTCTTTTGGTGGGTCCGCACTTTAGCTTTATCGACTGGGCAGTACTCCAGATTGCATCTCCGAGACCGCTCCGCATTGCAAGCAACCGCAACACCTTTGCGGACTGGTACCAGCGGTGGCTTTCTCACGGCAAGTTCCTGATTAGCATCAACCGCCGCGATCCGGCACCTGCCATGGAAGAAATCCACACGGCCCTTTTGAACGGCGAAGCAGTTGTAATTTTCCCCGAAGGCGAAGTTTCGAAGACCCCGTTCGTTTCGACATTCTCGCTCGATTATTCCAAAGCGATCGAAGGTACCGAAGCTCCGATTATTCCGTTCTACATTCAAGGTCTTTGGGGCAGTCGCTATAGCCACGCCAGCGAATGCGTGAACCGTCCGCAATCCTTTAACCGCGTAATTAGCGTTGGATTTTCGAAGCCGCTCCCCACGAACGCGACCGAAAAAGAAATCCGCCACGACCTCGAACTTTTGGACACCGACATTTGGAACATCGCCATGGACCATTCCGCGTCGATTGTTCCGCTTTGGTTCAAGGCCATGCGCAAGCGCCGCAGCCGCGTAATCTTGATTGACCCTGCCGGTAACCACGTGAACGGTTACGGCATGATCCGCCTTTGCCACCACTTTGGGAAAGTCATCAAGTCTGTCGCCAAGGGCGACCGCAACGTGGGCTTTATGCTCCCCACCAGTCGCGACGCCGCACTCGGTATCATGTCGATTCTTGGCACCGGCAAGACCACGGTGAACCTGAACTACTCTGCTCCGGTCGATACAATTCTCGGTTGCATCGAGAAGGCAGAACTTTCTACTGTAGTGACGACCCACGCCTTCTATGACAAGCTTTGCGGCAAGAATGCCGCCTTCGGGCAAATTGCCGGCAAGTGCCAGATGATTTATCTGGACGAAGAAGAAGCCAAGATGTCTACCATTTGCCGCCTGGTCGCCGCGTTGATTATTCGCACCTGCCCGGCAGCCTTGCTACGCCGTTTGTGGTTCAGTGCCGCCAAGCTCGAAGACGACGCCGTAATCCTCTTCAGCTCGGGTTCCGAAGGCACGCCGAAGGGTGTGGAACTCACGCACAAGAACGTGATTGCAAATGCGCAGCAGTGCGACCACATTGTAAAGCTCCGCCGCACCGACGTAATGACGTCGCTGTTGCCGTTGTTCCATTCGTTCGGCTTTACCATGACCTACATGATGCCGCTGTTGGATGGCGTGCCGATGGTGCTTTGCCCAGACCCGACTGACATCAAGACCTTGGCCCGCGTTTGCGCCCAGTACAAGACCACGATTATGATGGGCACGCCCACCTTCCTCCGCGCCATTGCGATTAACCGCTGGGTTCACCCGATGTGCTTGGATTCGTTGCGTTACATTATTGCCGGTGCAGAAAAGCTCCGCCCCGAAATGCGCGAAACCTTCAAGCTCAAGTTCGGCAAGGACGTTTACGAAGGTTACGGTTGCACCGAACTTACGCCGCTTGCCACGCTCAACGCCCCGAACGTGTTGCTCGACGACTTCCTCACCATGGAAAAGTGCAGCGACACTTCGAGCATCGGCATGTCGGTACCGGGCGCCATTTGCGCCATTATCGACCCGGAAACCAACGAGTTCTTGCCCAATGGCGAAGAAGGTATGTTGGTGGTTACTGGTCCGCAGGTGATGAAGGGTTACCTTAAGGACAAGGAAAAGACCGACAACGTCGTGATCAACATCGATGGCCGTCGCTGGTACAAGACGGGCGATAAGTGCAAGCTCACGCCGGACGGATTCGTACAGATTCTCGGCCGCTACAGCCGCTTTGCAAAGCTCGGTGGCGAAATGATTTCTTTGACTGCCGTGGAACTGCGCATTGCGGAATCTGGAATCATGGGCGAACACGAATTCGCCGTCACGGCAGTCCCCGACTCCGCCAAGGGCGAACGCATCGTGCTCCTGGTCAAAGACGGCGATGCCGAAGAAATCTCTCGCAGCCTCCGCAAGTCGGGCATTCCGCCACTCATGCAGCCGGGTGCAGTCTTCAGCGTCGACAACATTCCGAAGCTGGGAAGCGGCAAGTGGGACTTCAACGGCATGAAGAAACTCGCCGTCGAACTCGTCGAAAAGAAAGCATAAGTCCCCTTTATACAACTATTACACGGCAATTTATACAGAATGTGTAAATTGCCGTTCTTTTTTGCATATAAAATTGTATATTAATGGGGCTTTAAAAAAAGCAAGGAGATTTTATGGAGCAGATTGTTAAAAAAGTTCAGGAACTCGGGCTTACGCTCCCCAAATGCCCTGCGCCGCTCGCCGCCTACGTACCCGCGACCCGCAATGGCGACACTATTTATGTATCGGGCCAGCTACCATCGGTAAACGGTGATTTTTCAGCATTCTGCGGTTCAGTCCCCACAGATATTCCGGTTGAAAAGGCTGCCGAAGGCGCCGCCATTTGCCTGATGAACAATGTTGCAGCAGCACTTTCGCTGCTTGAAGAAAACGAAACGCTCCGCTTGGTTCAGATGCAAGGTTTTGTGCAGTCCGCCCCTGGATTCCACGAACAGCCGACTGTATTGAACGGCGCCAGCGAACTTGCCGTGAAGATTTTTGGCGAAAACGGAAAGCACGCCCGTACCGCTGTTGGCGTTTCGAATTTGCCGAAGAATGCTGCAGTTGAAATCAGCTGCACCTTCCAGGTAATCAAGGCTGAAGCCAAATTTACCGGCCGTTACGGCTGGATTGAAGGCTAAAAAGTCCAATTTTTCACAAAACCGCCCCATTTCGAGACCATCTTGGCTTCCAAGACGGTCTTTTTACTTAAACTTCAGTCATTTTAACATAGATTTACTTTATTCAAAATTCAAATTACGTCAAACTTCTACAAAAACACACTAGATTTTAAAGACAATTTTCACAACACGCATCAAAAACACATCAAAAAACATCAAACTTTCAAAAACACAAGTTGTAAAATTCGACACTTTTTCAAAAAATCTTTAAAATTTTTCAGCATTTCACCACAAATCTCTTGCCACTAGGGGGCATTCGTTCTATATTTTCACCATAATTTTTAAACAAGAACCAAAATTCTATAGGAAAACATATGGCAAATTCTCCATTAAGCGGCGCAGAGGTGATTATCGAATGCCTCAAACGCGAAGGAATTGATACCATTTTCGGTTATCCCGGTGGATCGGCCATCCCGATGTTCGATGCCATTCTGGATTCTAATATTAAAGTAGTGCTCACCCGCCACGAACAGGGTGCAACGCACATGGCAGACGGTTACGCCCGCCAGACCGGCAAGGTCGGCGTCGCTCTCGTTACCAGCGGCCCGGGTGCCACCAACACCTTTACTGGTATCTACACCGCCCTTATGGATTCCAGCCCGATCGTCGTGCTCGCAGCACAGACGACCACCCCGAACTTGGGTAAGGACGCCTTCCAGGAATGCGACACCAGCGGTATGACATTTGCAGCCGTGAAGCATTCTTACTTGGTGAAGGACTCCAACGATCTTCCGCGCGTGATGAAGGAAGCCTTCCACATTGCACGCAGCGGCCGTCCGGGCCCCGTGCTGATTGACTTGCCGAAGGATGTGACTGCAGGCCCCTGCACCGCTCCGTTCACCGACAAGATGGACCTTCCGGGTTACAAGATTCCGAGCTACGCCTCTACCGAAAGCGTTGAAAAGGCCGCTGAATACTTGAAGAAGTCCAAGAAGCCGCTTTTGCTCGTTGGCCACGGCGCTATGATTTCTGGCGCTAGCCGCCAGGTGAAGGAACTCGCCGAAAAGCTGAACGCCCCCGTGTGCTGCACTTTGCTCGGCCTTGGCACCTTCCCCACCGACCACGAACTTTCTCTCGGTATGCTCGGCATGCACGGTACCGTGTACGCCAACAAGGCCGTTCTCGACTGCGACCTGATTCTTTCGATCGGCAGCCGCTGGGACGACCGCATTACCGGTAAGCTCGAAGTGTTCTGTAAGGACGCCTTCCAGGAATGCGACACCAGCGGTATGACATTTGCAGCCGTGAAGCATTCTTACTTGGTGAAGGACTCCAACGATCTTCCGCGCGTGATGAAGGAAGCCTTCCACATT
>JAFZOV010000119.1 GCA_017550445.1 Fibrobacter sp. | reverse complement strand
GTAGCTTCGTTTCGAACGAACTCCTCCGCTTCGATTTCAGCCACTTCAACGCTATGACCGCTGAAGAAATTCAGAAGGTCGAAGACATCGTGAACGCGAAGGTCATGGAATGCCTGCCGGTCAACACCCAGGTGATGGGCGTTGACGAAGCTAAGGCTAGCGGTGCTATGGCTCTGTTCGGCGAAAAGTACGGCGACGAAGTTCGCGTGGTCAAGATGGGCTGCGCCAATGAAGAATTCTCCAAGGAACTCTGCGGTGGCTTGCATGTGCAGAACACCGGTAACATCGGCCTCGTGAAGATTGTCTCTGAATCTAGCGTGAGCGCTGGCGTGCGCCGTATCGAAGCTGTCTCTGGCCGTGGCGCCTTGATGCTGCTCCGTGCCGGAACCCAGATTCTCACGGCTCTTCGCGAACAGCTCCGCTGCAAGGACGCCGAAGTTCTCGATCGCATCCAGCAGTCCTTCGCCAAGACTCAGAACTTGGAAAAGAGCCTGCAGTCTGTGAAGCTGGAACTTGCAACGCTTGCCGCTGCCGAACTCTTGAACGGTGGCATCAATGTGATGGGCGTGAACCTCTACGTTCGCGAACTTTCCATCCCCGATGAAAAGTACAAGAACTTGCTCGACGGTGTTCAGAACAAGCTCGATGTCGATAGCGTCGCCGTGATCGCCAACAAGGGCGAAGGCAACGGAAGCATCGCCGTGTTGGTCGGCAAGAACGTTCAGGCCAAGGGCATCAAGGCCGGCGATATCGTGAAGGACCTCGCGGCTGCTTGCGGTGGCCGCGGCGGTGGACGTCCGGACCGCGCTCAGGCCGGCACCAAGGAAGTCGACAAGATTGCCGGTGCTATCGCTAACGCCAACAACTGGATTAGAGCGAAGCTCGGCGCTTAAACGCTAAAGTGTCATCCTGAGCGAAGTTCACTGAGCTTGCCGAAGTGAACGAAGTCGAAGGATCTAAAAGGCGACTCTCGCAATAAGCGAAGCGCCTTTTTTGTTATCAAAAAAATCTATAAAGCGTAATAGAAACCTTTATCTTGCTGAAGGTTCTTTGCAATCCTATCTTTCGCTTGCAAAAAAAAATAGGAGAGTCAAATGAATATTGTAAAAATCAGCAAGGTTGTTTTGTCTGTGGCGCTTGCCGCCGCTGCCGCTTTTTCTGCCGAAGTCATCAAGGTTGGTGCAACTCCGGAACCGCATGCCTCTATCTTAAACCTGGTAAAAGACGATCTCGCCAAGGCGGGTTACGAGCTCAGGGTGGTTGAGTTTACCGATTACGTTACTCCGAACGAGGCTTTGGAATCGGGCGAACTGGACGCGAATTATTTCCAGCATTTGCCTTACCTCGAAAGTTTCAATAAAGAAAAGGGAACGCATCTTGTGAATGCGGGCGGTATCCATGTGGAACCTTTCGCGCTTTATCCGTCGAAGGATTCCAAAAAGAAGGTGAAGTCTCTTAAAGATTTGAAGAAGGGCGCTACGATTGCAATTCCGAACGACCCGACGAACGAAGGCCGCGCTTTGCTCTTGCTGCAGTCTGCGGGCCTTATCAAGCTTGATCCCAAGGCGGGTATCACGGCGACTCCCATCGACATTATCGACAATCCGAAAAAACTGAAGTTCAAGGAACTGGAGGCGGCTTCGCTCCCGCGCGTCTTGCAGGATGTCGATGCGGCGGCCATCAACGGTAACTATGCGATTCCGGCTGGACTCAATGCATCGACTCATGGCTTGTTTGTCGAAAATGCAAGTTCTCCTTATGTGAATGTCATTGCTGTAAAGGCTGGTAACGAAAAGTCTGTAAAAATCCAGGCGCTGGTGAACTCTCTCAAGAGCGAAAAAGTCAAAAACTGGATCAAGGGCAAGTATCCCAAGGGCGAAGTGGTTCCCGTTTTTTAGGTTGCGTCGATGCAGCTTAGGCTCGATCATCTCAATAAGACATATACGACAAAACGCGCTAGCGTCACGGCAGTCAAGGATATTTCCCTTGACTTTCCTGATAATTCTATTATTGGAATTATTGGCAAAAGCGGGGCAGGAAAGTCTTCGCTGTTGCGGCTTGCTAGTTTGTTGGAAACTCCGGATAAGGGCGAGGTTTACTACGATGGCGTTCGTGTGGATCACTTGCCCAAAAAGGAGCTGAATCGCCGCCGGTTGGAAATAGGAATGATATTCCAGAATTTCAACTTGTTCAGTTCTCGCACTGCGGGCAAAAATGTGGCGTTCCCGCTGGAACTTGCAGGCTGGAAGCGGAGTGATATTGATGCCCGCGTTCAGGAAATGCTTGCGCTTGTGGGGCTCGAAGACCGCGAAAGGTCTCCGATTGCGACGCTTTCGGGTGGGCAAAAACAGCGTGTGGCGATTGCGCGTGCCCTGGCTCCGAGACCGAATATTTTGTTTTGTGACGAGGCTACCAGTGCGCTCGACCCGCAGACGACTCACGAAATTTTGAACCTGATCAAGAAAATTCACGCGAACATGAATCTGACGGTGGTCATGATTACGCACCAGATGGAAGTCGTTCGCGATGCCTGCCAGTATGTGGCGGTTGTCGATAAGGGGTATGTGGTAGAGACGGGTGCGGTGTCTGATGTATTCCGTTCGCCCAAGCACGAAATTACTCGCGAGTTCCTTTCGAATATACGCTACAGCGATATTTCTGTCGAATCAGCGATTGCCTATTTGCAGGACAATGGTTACGAGGTGAGCAAAAGATGAGCCCGATAACGGAATTGGTGTTGCAATCTACTTGGGAAACCGTGGTCATGGTTTTCTTTTCAACTTTGTTTGCGGTGCTTCTCGGATTCCCGCTGGGCATTTTCCTGTTCGTGACTTCTCCGCGGGGAATCGCTCCCAAAATTGTTCCGTACCAGCTGATTAGTCGTATTGTGAACACTCTGCGTTCTTTCCCCTTCGTGATTCTGATGATTGTAATGTTTCCGCTTTCCCGTGTGGTGCTGGGAACGGCGATTGGGACAGAGGCGACGATTATTCCGCTTTCTGTTGCGGCGGCCCCTTTTATTGCGCGACTCACTGAAACGGCGTTGAACGAGGTGGACAAGGGCGTTATTCAGGCGGCTGTTGCCATGGGTGCTTCTAAGCGGCAGGTGGTGCGAAAGGTGATGATTCCCGAGGCGCTTCCGTCGATTATTTCGGGCATTACCTTGACGATTATTACGCTGATTGGTTATTCTGCAATGGCGGGTGCCATAGGCGGGGGTGGCCTTGGCGACCTAGCTATTCGTTACGGTTACCAACGTTTCCGCACGGACGTGATGATTGAATCGGTCATCATCATCATCGTCATGGTAGAGATCATTCAGTTTCTTGGCAACAAGGCCGCGGCTCTGGTAGCGAAATATCCTCTAGGCAGTTTCAGCCGGTCGCGTTGAACTTAATCTCGTTTTTGGTAACGACAAAGTTGAACTGCGCCTTTTCCAATTTACTGGGTGATTGAAAGATGAAGTAAATAACCTGATCTGTTATGTAAAATTTCCTTAAGCCCCTTGCCAGATTTTTCAATATTAGGTACATTACCGCTGAACGCATCTCGCTGTAGAAAGGCGAGTTGCGTCTTTTTTTTATTCTGGGAGTGACGCACCCGCAAACAAGGTGGTCACTAAATGGACATTACAAAATTTGAGAACGCCCTAAAGATAGGGGAAACTGTCGCCGTAGAATTCAAGAGGGCGGGCGGCACAATAGAATCAGATACTTTCGAGACGGTTTGTTCATTTTCGAACCGGTTCGGTGGCGATATTTATCTGGGGGTACTTGACAACGGAACTGTTATCGGTGTTCCTGAAAAAGCCGCCATCGATATGGTCAAGAATATTATCAATGTTGTGAACAATCCGATATTATTCCAGCCGACAACCTACCTTGATCCTGAAATTCTAAAGTACAAAGGCAAGACAATTATCCGCATTCATGTGCCGCCTAGTTCCGAGGTCCATAGTTTCAAGCGTGTGGTCTATGACCGCGTAAATGAATCTGATGTCAAAGTTACATCTACTTCGCAAATTGCCCAAATGTATATTCGCAAGCAGGGCATATTCACCGAATTGCGTATTTATCCGTATCTAAAAAAAAGAAGATTTACGTTTGGACTTACTCGATAGAGTACGCCTTTTGGCGATTAACAATGCTGGCGGTAACCATCCGTGGAAGGAGATGGATGATGAAACATTATTGAAGAGTGCTGGTCTTTGTACGATGGATTATGACTCTGGGAAGCCGGGGTTCAACTTAGCAGCAGCACTTTTACTTGGCCGTGATGAGGTGATTCATAGCGTTTGCCCTACGTATAGGACAGATGCTTTGCTTCGACGCGAAAAATGTTGATCGCTATGATGACCGAGACATTGTAGATACAAACCTTATTGATAGCTACGAACGCCTTTTTGCTTTTGCCCAAAAGCATCTACCGGACAAGTTCTTTGTCGAAGATTCGTTCCGCAAAAGTCTCCGTAACATTATTGTCCGCGAAATGATTTCGAATACGCTGATGCACCGCGAGTTTACGAGTTCATACCAGGCACAGTTCATTATAGAACGCGGTCGTATGTTTGTCAAAAACGCCAATCGTTCGCCAGCCCAAAAGACAATCACACCAGAAAATCTGGAACCAAAACCCAAGAATCCGACCATTGCATCGTTCTTTAGAAATATCGGTTATGCCGACCAACTCGGCTCTGGTGTCCGTAAGCTGTTCCTGTATTCCAAGCTTTATGGCGGCGCCGACCCGACATTCTCGGAAGATGACGTGTTTAAAATTACGGTATCGTTGAATGATTATACGGGAGAGTCCCGAAATGAGGGGGGTTACAATAGGGTTAATGAAAGGGTTAATGAAAAGGTTAATGAATGGGTTAATGAAAACCAGCGGAAAATCCTTGAATCAATTCGAAAAAATCCATCAATAACCCAAAAGGAACTTTCTGCCGTTGTTGGCATTTCTGTCGTGCATATTAATAAGAATATGAAGACCTTGCAGGAAATAGGCTTGATTAGCCGTTCGGGTTCCGACAAAAAAGGTTCTTGGATAGTTAATGAAGAAAAGGTGAATTCCTTATAGCGGGGAATGCTAGCCTTTTTTTAATATTATCTTTTAAACACCCTTTTCGTTAGGAGCCCCCATGGTCGATTTCTTAAACACTGTTGACAGCGTCCTTTATTACCCCATTTTGATTATCGTTCTCGCGGCGGCGGGAATCTACTTCAGCATTCGCACGCGTTTCGTGCAGATTCGTCTCTTTGTGGAGGCAGTTCGTTCGCTGATTGAAAAGCCGCACGAGGCGGGCGGGGTTTCTTCGTTGCAGGCGTTGCTTGTTTCGACAGCGTCGCGTGTGGGTACGGGGAATATCATCGGTGTTTCGACGGCGATTTGCCTGGGTGGCGCGGGTGCTGCATTCTGGATGTGGGTGCTTGCGATTCTCGGGGCGTCATCGGCATTTGTCGAAAGTACGCTTGCGCAGGTGTACAAGCGTCGCGACCATCGCACTAACGAATGCTACGGTGGCCCGGCCTATTACATCGAAAGTGCGTTGCATAGCCGCTGGCTGGGCGTGGTCTTCGCTGTATTCCTGATTTCTACTTATGCATTCGGCTTCAATCTACTTTGCTCCTTCAACTTGCAATCCACTTTTGAGACGTACAGTTTCTACAATCCGTCGGTGACGCCGTGGATTATCGGCATTATCTTGGCGGTGCTCGTGGGCTTTTGCTTGTTCGGTGGCGGCAAGCGCATCGTCAAGACGACGGGCGTACTCGTGCCTGTTATGGGCCTTTTCTATGTGATTCTTGCGGCCATTATGCTGATTGCGCACTTCGACTTGATTCCTTCGGTGATTGTCGCGATTATGCAGGATGCGTTTGACTTCCAGGCGATTGGTGGTGGCATCGCGGGTTCTTGCCTGATGTATGGCATCAAGCGCGGGCTTTATTCCAACGAGGCGGGCGTGGGTTCCGCTCCGAACGCGGCCGCGGCGGCACATGTTTCGCACCCGGTAAAGCAGGGCCTCGCGCAGATGCTTTCGGTGTATATCGATACGCTTTTCCTTTGCACGGCCACGGCCCTGATGTGCCTTGTTTCCGGCGTGCCGGGAACTGCCGAAAATGCGGGTGCCATGTATGTGCAGCAGGCTGTCTCCACAACGTTTGGCGTGGCGGGCCCGGTGTTCATCACGATTGCGATGACCTTGTTCGCATTCACGACGCTGCTAGGCAACCTCTACTACGTGCATAATGCGATTGCCTATATCAACCACAAGAAAATGCCCGGCAAGAAGCCCATGGCGGCAATCCACATTGCGTGTAGCCTAGTGGTGCTCTTCGGTGCGGTGACTCCGATGGATGCTTGCTGGGCGCTCGCTGACATCACCATGGGTGGCATGGCGTTAATCAACCTGCCCGCGTGCGTTATTTTGGGTGGCGTAGCATTCAAGGCACTCCGCGATTACGAATTCCAGCGCAAGCAGGGACGCAACCCGGCCTTCATTGCAAGGCACATCGGCCTAGAAGATAAACTGGATTACTGGCGTCATAAGGAACGTGACGAAAAAGTATAGCCATTTTGATTTAAAATAAATTAAATTTATTTAGTGTATTTTTGAGGGAAAATATGAAAAAGAAAAAACTCATTACCTTGTTGTTGGTCATTATCGGGATTCTCATGGTGACCTTCTTCATTAAGGATTGGCTTGTGTTTTATGATTGTGGCGCTGTCGAACAGTGCCTAGTCGAAAACAGCAATTACCAAAATATCGCCAAGTTCGCGGTAACGGCTATCATGACGTTTGTCGTGTTCTTTATCGGCAAGAATTGCCTATGTGTGCGTGACCGCATGTTCTTGCAGGCGGGTTTTGCCGTGACGCTGTGCGCAGATTTCTGCCTCAAGATTCTGCATAACTATTCACATTTTTTAGATCATCGTGGTGACTATACCTTGCTGGGAATCTGCTTTTTCATGGTGACGCAGGCTTTGTTCATTTACCGCCACTCACGCACGAGTGATACAGATAACAGCGTGCCTAAAATCATCTTGATTCCGTTTGCGGTGATGTTCCTTACAAATGCGCTCTACTTGTTCCGTATTTTTGAAGGACCGACGGTTCCTATTGTGGCGACTTATGGCGCTTTTCTTATATGCTCGTTGATTGTTGCTTGTCAGGCGCCCAAGAAAGGTTATTTCCCTGAAAAGAATGCTCGGAATATCAAACGCGGCATGATTCTGTTCTTCTGTTGCGATACCTGCGTGGGTATTTCGCTTGCGACGGGTGCCGACCACAGTGTGCAAGAAATCGTGGCGACTGTAGCGAACAATTTCGTTTGGTATTTCTACACACCGGCTCTGATACTCCTTGGCTTGAGCGGTTACAAGCGCAAGGCTTAATTCTTTGGTCGCATATAAAGAAAAGGCTGCGGAAAATCGCAGCCTTTTGTCGTTTCGAGTGTTTTTGAGTTACTTTATTGCAATTCTCTGCGTAAGGTTTGTAGAACCGTCGCGCACGCGTACCACGTAGAGCCCTTCGGAAACCTTCAGGTCTACAGATTCCTTCACGTTCTTTGCGCTGAATACCGGACGGCCTTGCATATCGAAAACTTCGACCTTGGCTGCGGTGGCGCCTGCAATAGAGAGCGTGTGACCGGCAAGGTGCACCGAAAGACCGTTTAGGCCGGCAAAGGCCTTGATGGCGCTGGTGGAGTCGTTCGATGTCGAATCCGTTTTGGTTGAATCTGTAGAGGCTGAGTCTTGGGGTGGTTCAAATGTCTGTAGTCTCACCAGAATGCTGTCGAATGCCGGCTTTGGTTGTAGGTTGTCGTCGTAGATAAGGCCTTTCTGCCTGTTCAGTCCGCTTAGCCAGCTCCATTTATCGGACACTCCCCAGATCAAGTAGGTGTCCACATTCGGTTCTTCGAGTACAATATCCAGGTACTGACGGAAGGTTTGGCCCTGGCGTTCGAGGTCGCTTTTGCTGACGTTGATTCCGCTCTTGAAACCGATGTCGAGTTCGGTGATTTTCAGCTTGACGTTAAGCTTTGCAAGTTCCTTGGCAAGGGAGCGGAGACTGTCCGGCGAGCCGATAAAGTGCTTGTCGGTAGTGGTGTCTTCCACATGGGTCTGGGAGCCCACGCAATGGATAGGAATGCCGTTTGCGACCCAACGCTTCACCTGTTCCAGCAAGAAACCCGCCTTTGCTTCCGGCCGGATGCCCTGTTCGAGGTTGTAATCGTTGTAGCAGAGCTCCGCATCCGGGTCTACAGCGTGAGTCCATACGAAGGCGGAGTCGATGAATTCAGGACCGATGCCTTGGTACCAAACGGAGTAGCCGCGCCACTGGGGTTCGTTGTTGCTGATGGCTTCGTTTACCACGTCCCATTCGTCGATTTGGCCTTTCCAGTGCCCGACCACGTTCTCGATATGGTTCTTGAGCACCTTGAGCAATTTCTGCTTGTCGTTCTTGTAGTTGTTTACCCAGTTCGGGACCTGGCTATGCCATGCGAGGGCGTGGCCGCGGACGCGCATGCCGTTAGCCTTCGCGTATTTGACCATCTTGTCTCCGTTGCCGTAGCTGAACCGGCCTTCGCTTGGTTCAGTGGCGTCGAACTTCATCTCGTTTTCTGCAACGACGATGTTGAACTGCGTCTTGTGAATTTGTTCGTAGTTTCCGGGAAGACCGCCGCCGAACCACTGTGAGTTCAGAATGGCGCCGATATAGATGTTGTTCTTTTCGGCGAGTGACCTGAGGGTTTCATCTGCGGCAAAGGCGCTTGTGAGTCCTGTGCCGAGAAGGGTCGCGCACAAGGCGAAACCCGCAATGGAATGATTGCTCATCATTACTACTCCTTATTTTATACCTCCCCACAGTCACTCACCTATATAAAATAATCAAAAAAGGAATCGAAAGATGTAAACAAAGTGAAACCAAAAGTTCCGTTTTTTAGCCCAAATTAAGTCCGGGAATCAGTTTTTCAAGTTCTGCGGCTTGAACGGCGATTTTTTGCTTGAGTTCCAGGGAGGCGGGGGAGCTCTCGTCTTGAATCCGGTGGTTGACCATTTTTAGAAATTTTTCCACTTTAGCCATGTTCTCGCGGGTGGCGCTGTCGCAGTAGGTTTCTACCATCCGTTCTAAGATGTATTCTTCGGCTGTTTTAGACAAATGAATCATGTCGCTTTCATAGAAGCGGTAGTCGCGCAGCTCGTCCATCACAATTTCGTAGCTCGGGAAATATTCGGTACCTGCGGCAATCTCTTGCAAGGCTTTTTCTATGCCGAGTAATATTGTTGCCTTTGAAAGGTTGTTGCCGTGTGCGCCATCGCCCATGTGCCTAATTGGCGATACGGTGAAGACGATTTGGATATCTCGGTTGACGCCGCGGAGCAGTGCAACGATTCTTTGGATGGACTGCGCTGCTTCATCTACGGGAATCAGCCTTCGCTCGAACATCCGCGGATCTTGCCTATGGCAGTTGGCAACAACGTTCCCGTTAAGCGAATAGACGAATGCCGAGCCGATGGTAATGAACACGATGTCAGCTTGCTGTAAAAATTCTCGTGTCTGAGTGCTTGCTGTGTTCAGCTTTTCGAGGCATTTTTCTTTTGTCTTAGCAGAAAGAAAACTGTGGGCGTCCCAACTATGCCAAAGTCCATCGCAGCGCTCGTCTTTAAAGACAGCGCTTTCGCTAAAGACTTCGCCGCTTGCGATGTGCTGCAGTTGACGTTCAATCGAAAGCGGATTGTACACCGTGCCGAACGGATTTGCGAGTACTTTGAATTTCCGCGAGGCGAATTGTGCTGAAATGTTGTCTGCAAAACAAGACCCGAAAAATGCCAATTTCTTGGTGTAGTCTATCTTGATGCTCGAATCCGGTGCCTTAACCTTAGTAAAAAGTTCCATGGCTAAAATTTAATCAAAAACAGAAAAAACGTTGGCTTTTCGCAATCTGTGTGGCGATAAAGAACTCTTAAGGTCGGATTTTAATGGATTTTATATTGTGAAAACTAGATAAATTTTTAGTACAATCTATAAAAATGTCGAATTTCTTTAAAAATAATGAAAAATTTATTGTAAAATCTATTGACTTTTTGAAATTTGTTGTTTATATTTAGGATATACTTAGCCGGGGGGCTAAGAGGAGGACGAATGAAAGATATACTTGAATACACAAGCTACCGTCAGTATATCGCGGACTACTACGCTGAAAAGAAGGCGAAATCTGCGTTTACCTGGTCGGAGTTTGCATCTGCGGCGGGATTTTCTTCGCCGGTCTACCTAAAATATGTGAGTGAGGGGCGCTTCAACTTGAGTGAAGCTGCCGTCGAGCGCGTTGGTGCTGCCATGCATCTGTTCGGTAACGATCTCGAATTTTTCCGCGAGATGGTTCGCTTCGATCATGCCAAGACCGACAAGGCGAAAAAAGAATCGTTCCAGAAGCTGGTGGCGATGGCGGAAAGCCACAAGGTGAAGGTAATCGAAGCTGATGCGTATCGCTACTTTGATAGTTGGAAAAATCCGGTGCTTCGTGAACTGGCGCCTTCGATGCCGGGGGCAAAGCCGCTCGCACTTGCAAAAGCTTGCCGCCCTAAAATTACTGCAGCTGAAGTTAGCGAGTCTCTCAACTTTTTGGTCAAGGCGGATATGCTCCAAAAAGATGATGCCGGTAATTACGTGCAGACGGACCGCATGATTACGGCGGGGCCCATGGAGGTGACGCCTGCTGTGATTCGGGGCCTGCACCGTCAAATGGGCGAACTTGCTCTTGATACGATTGAAGGTGTTCCGCAGAATGAACGACATTTTTCGGGTGCGACACTTGGGGTTACTAAAAAAGGTTACGAAGAAATTGTCGAAGAAATCGACGCTTTCCGTAAGCGCATCATTGAAATTGCCACTAGGGAAAAGGCAACGGATGAGGTTTACCGCCTGAACATCCAGTTTTTCCCGATGACAAATAAAAATGGTACAAACAAGGGTTAGGAGGATACCATGAATTACACAAAAATAGCAGGACGATTTGTCTGTAAAATGGCGATGCCGCTCGCCTTGATGTTCGCGGCCTGCTCCACTGATGACGGAAACGGCGTATCTAAAACGGAAAGCGGTCCCGGTGTGAAAATGGGCGGCTCTTCGGAAGAACCGAGAATTATCGCTTCGCTTATGGGCCGCGCCTATTATGCACCTGCAAGCAGAGATTCGGTGTCGTTGGAAAATATTGATGCCTCGTTCTCGCAGGATGTCTTTTGGATGGGCGGATCGATAACGCTGAAGGAGCTGGATTCTACGACCATGGAGCCGGCTGGCGGGGCGTCCTATACGGTGAATATAGGTGGAGCTGTAGAAGACTCTGTCACTGGAGCGATGGTTTCTAGTAATGATGGAATCATTCGGTTCGATAGCCTTTCGCTAAATAGTCCTGTCGTCATGTTGATTGCGTCTACGGAATCGGTTTCGTTGGAGACGATTCTGGATTTGCGTGATTCAAGTTCTTTTGTTATCGATGCCTTGTCTCATTTGACTGCATATCGCATTAAAAAGTTGGTTGTTTCAGGAAAATCTTTTGCGGAGGCGAAAAATCAGGCTGAAACCGAAATGGCCGCTGTATTCGGGCTAGACGACTTTGATTCGTCTGAGGCTCTCTTGGTCCGCAACGAATTGAACGAACTCTCGTTCGCCTTGTTACAGCAAATGAAAAGTGAACTTGGTGTAACGGGGTCGATTGAAGGACTTTCTGCAGATTCTAAAGAAAACATGAGGAATTCTATCATTCATTCTCGTATTATGCAGTTCCTGCAGCTTCCTGAGGCCGTGTTTGAGCGGCTTGGCGATGATGCAGTTCAATTCTATCAAGAATGTCTGCGAAAGACAAAATACCAGCTTCACATGCTTGCGAGTGTGTATGGTTATACGAAGTGTTCTTCTATGAACGAGGGTGCGCTTGTTGACGTTTCCGATGTTGACTTTAAGTTAAAATGTCGAGATGGCTCTTGGGAACTTTATAGTGCCGGTGCAGAGCAGTTGAATGTTGATCCTGTGCTTGGAACTATGATTGATTCTAGAGATGGACAAGCGTACAAGACGGTGACCTACAATTTTGATGGCGTTTCGCAGACGTGGATGGCTGAAAACCTGAACTATGCTACTGAAAAATCTAGTTGTTATAGGGGCGATTCTTCGTATTGTCCAGCGTATGGTCGCCTTTATACATTGTTCCCGCTGGATTCGATCTACAATAAATATGCGTCAGAAGAGGCTTGCGTTGCCGACCGGATGGAGGTCTGGACTGCGGAGTATCGTGCTGCCGTAGGTTCTGAGCTGAGTGAAACAGATTCGCTCTATTTTGTACAAGACGCTCATAGGCTTTGTAAGGAACTTGAGGAAGATCCGGAAAATCCTGATAGAGTGAATTGGAGTATGGTGATTGATTCTCTGGAAGTTCTGGGCTTTGATGTATGTCCCGAGGGGTGGCGTATGCCGACGTATGAAGATTGGCTAATCTTGTTGGATCACGTTAATTTTGGGCTGTTGACGTCTGCTTATGGGAATGTGGCTGGCTTTGGTCTCGAAACCTATGGAACTGTCAGGGGAAAAGCGACTGGCTATAGAGTGTCAATAAGGAGTGAAGGAATATACTTGTTTACTCCGAGGCTGACTCCTGAGGAAATGCTTGGACCAGGCAAGACTTACGTGGGAGATGCAATAGGGGAAATTACGAAATCTCTCTATGATGATCGCTTGGATTCGGAGCATGTTTTCGGTCTGCCGGGTGAAGGCTTTGTCCGTTGCATCAAGGCTGAATAGCGAATTTGGGGGCTAGGCCTGTTCGGAGGACCGGTTAGGAGGATTCGGTTGGGGGAGAACAGGCCGAGAACGAGAAGGTGGGCTTCGGCCCATCTTCTTTGCTTTTTTTGTGGCATGGAGGAAACAAATAATGTATCTTTATGATATCTTGCGCAAAAGGCGCAAGAAAAGGATTTTTATGAAACTGGGTAAGACCGAACTTCGTCTGAATGCTGAAATCGAAAAACGCGGTGCACTTTTTGCCGTGTTGCTGGACCCTGATACTTCTGACGAAGCTGCCTTTGTGAAGGCGGGCGCGATGGCCGCCGAAAACGGTGCCGACCTCTTGTTGGTGGGCGGTTCTTACCTGGGTAACTTTACGCTCCCCAAGCAGGTGGCGGCCCTTAAGGCGAATGTCGATTTGCCGGTAGTGCTGTTCCCGGGAGGTGCCTCTCAGGTGGTGCCTGGTTTCGATGCTATGCTCTTTATGACGCTCGTGAGCGGCCGTAACCCGAATTACCTGATTGACGAACAGGTTCGCGGTGGTGCCCTGGTGCGTGCCCTGAACATGGAAGCGATTCCGACGGCTTACCAGCTGATCAACAGCGGCAAGCGCACGACGGTGGAATACATTAGCGGCACCATGCCCGTACCCGCTAACAAACCGAAGCTCAGCATGGTGAACTCCATAGCCGCCGAACTCATGGGCATGCGTTACGTGTACCTGGAAGCCGGTAGCGGCGCTGAAGAACCCGTGCCGGTAGAACACATCGCCTACACCCGCAAGGCTACCGAAATGACGATTATCACCGGCGGTGGCATTAAGGATCCGCAGACTGCTGCAATCCGCGTGGCCGCTGGTGCGAACATCATCGTGACGGGAACTCTTTGGGAAAAGGTCGAAGACCCGGCGTTGTTGAAGGAATTCGCTTCCGCAATTCACGTTAAGGGTTAAAAGCATCGCTTTTTTAAATGTCATGCCGGCCTCCGAGCCGGGCGGACAGCACTTAGCAACTTTAAACGATACTTGGCTCTTTAGAGCCTTAGTAGAGTTATGCTCTATGAGTAGTTGCTTAGTGCGCATGGCCCCCGTATGGTGGACATCTCCTATTTTATAGGCTTTTTTGCGGTTCGGCTTTTCCTTTCTTTAAATATTTGTGTATTTTTCTGTACAAAGAGATGCACCGAAAGGTGCAGTTTTGAGGTATCTATGAAAAAACTCGTCATTGTGACTTATGTACTCCGTGCGCTGGGCTTTGTGCTCGTGCTTTTGATGCTTTTCGGGCACAGTATTGTTTTGAATTTGTTCCCTGGACTTGAAGGCCATTCCATTAACCCGCTGTTCTATACGGGCATCGCATGCTATGCGACGGGGGCCATCATTTATTTCTTCATCAATAAGAAAGAAAAGGCGGAACGCCGCCGTAGAGAAATCGAAGATGCCGAGGAACGCGCTTTTGGTAAAAGGTCCGACGATTCGGACAAGTGATTGGGTTGTCTATGATTAAGATTGAACATTTGCACAAGACTTATCGCAGCGGTTTCTTGATGAAACCGAAGCTTGCGCTTAAGGATGTGAGCTTTAATGTGGAACCGGGGCAGGTGTATGGCTTTATCGGACCGAACGGCGCGGGCAAGTCTACGACCATCAAGGTGCTTACGGGTCTTTTGAATTTTGATTCGGGCAAGGTCTTGGTCGACGGTATTTCGCCGCGCGACGTGAAGAGCCGCCGAAACATCGGTTATTCTCCGGAACAGCCGTACTTTTACGATTACCTCACGGGTCGCGAACTGTTGCAGTTCTATGGCAAGCTGGTGGGGCTTTCTGGCAAGGAACTCGATAACCGTATTCATTGGTCGCTGGAACTCTTGCATGCCGACAAGGACTGGATTGACCGCCGCCTGCGTTCGTACTCCAAGGGCATGATGCAGCGCGTGGGTATTGCCCAGGCGATTTTGGCGAAGCCGAAGCTGTTGATTCTCGACGAACCGATGAGCGGCTTGGATCCGATGGGCCGCCGCGATGTACGCGAAGCCATTATGGAACTGAACCGCACCGGTGTGACGATTTTCTATTCAAGCCACTTGCTTAGCGACGTGGAAAGCATCAGCCACAAGGTGGCGATGATTGTGGATGGTAAAATCGTTCGCGAAGGTACCGTAGACGAAATTACGGAATCTTGCGGCGTGGAATACCACGTACGTACCCGCGAGGCGATTCCGCAGGCGTGCCTCCCGGAGGGAGTGACTCCTGCAGGGCACCCGCAGGAGTGCGTGTGCGCCGATGACGCCGCACGCGACCGCCTGCTGCGTTACTGCCTAGATAAGGGAATTGCGGTGGAGCGCATGGAACACAAGCGCCCGAGCCTCGAAGATATTTTGACGGAGGAAATTGCCCGTGCAGACGCTTAAGCATATCGGCATTATTGCCCTCAATACATTCCGCGAATCCATTCGCGACAAGATTCTTTATAACATCGGTTTTTTGGCGATTGCGCTCACCTTGTTCAGCATTGTGCTTGGCGAATGGTCGGTGTTTGACCGTGCCTACGTGATCAAGTCGACGACGCTTTCGGTGATGAGCCTTTCGGGACTCTTGATTTCGATTTTCGTGGGCATCAGCCTGGTGCAAAAAGAAATTCAGCGCCGCACTGTTTTGACGCTGCTCTCGAAGCCTATTAGTCGCGCCTCGTTTATCGTGGGCAAGTACTTTGGCTTGCTCGCGGTGGTGGCGGTGCATTTAGCGCTTTTGACTGCTATTTACTATGTGATGTTGTTCCTTACGGGGTCTGATCCGACGCTTAGCCTGCTTACGGCCATCTACCTGATTTTCTGCGAGATGGCGGTGGTGATTGCGGTGGCGCTGTTGTTCAGCAGCTTCAGCAGCACGGTGCTTAGCGCACTCTTTACGCTGGGTGTTTACTTTGCGGGTCACTTGAGCGACCAGCTTTTGGAACAGGTGCGCTTTGCTACCCGCATGGGCGAACTGAACGGAACGTCCAGCATGATTTTCCAGAAAGCCGCCGAAGTGATTCACGCGATTTTCCCGGGACTGTACCGCTATAACGTGACGACTTACGTGGTGCACGGCGTGGCTCTCCCCGATATGTATGTATTCTGGAACAGCATTTATGCGCTGGGCTACATCGGCGTGTTTCTTGCGATTGCAAGCTGGTGGTTTAGCCGGAGGGATTTCCTATGAGAAACCAATACATGGCGAAAGTCCTTGTGCACAACAAGGTTGTTACTGAGGCACAAGTTAAGGCGCATTGGGGCGAGATCACCGACAAGAAAGATATTGGTCAGGTGCTTGTGGATGCTGGCATTTTGCCGCCCCCCATGTACATCAAGGTGCTTGCTTTTGTGAAGAATTTGGAAGCGAAGAACGCTGCTGAAAGCTCTGCTCCGGCTGCTGCAACAAGCGCCGCGAATGTCTCCGCTGCTACTCCTGCAGCTGCGCCGAAGCCGTCTGCAGCTCGCTTTGAAGCTCCGCCGGCATCGTCGCCGTCGGTTGCTCCTGCGCAGCCTGCACAGTCCGAAGGTCTGCAGATCGAAGGCAATAGCAGCTTGTATGGCGAAGTTTCGACCTCCAACGTGGAAGTCGAAGCGGTGGCCGGCCTTGAATCTACAAGCATCAGTACGGTACAGGTGCAGGCCGAAGCCGAAGAAGAATCTTCTGGCGAAGAATCCGAAAAGCTGCCGAGCCGCTTTGCGATTTTGACAGGCGAAGGTACACCGGTGGAAGCTCCTGAAAAGATTCGCCCGATGACGAACTTGTCGCAGATTATCGCTTTCGCTCGCAAGTTCGGTGCCACGGACATATACCTGTATGCAGACCGCCCCGTGGTGATGCGCCAGTCGGGCGCTCTCTTTGTTGCCTCTGACGATCCATTAGATTTATCGCGCATTAACGAACGCTTGGACGAAGCTTCCAAGGGCTTCTCGGACGGCTACAAGATTGTGGTCGGCAAGAATTTCAGCAAGACGATTGGCCTTGCGGGTGTCGGTCGCGCCCGAATCACGGTGACGTGGAACGGCACGAATCCGAGCGTTTCCATTCGCGTAATTCCGCAGGAATCCACCACGCTCGAAAACTTGTATCTGCCAACGTTCTGTAACCAGTTTACGGAACTCAACAGCGGCTTGGTGCTTGTGGCGGGCCCTGCTGCAAGCGGTCGCTCCACGACGATTTCGACTTTTGCCGAAACCATTGCCGCCAATCGCGACGTTTATATTCAGACGATTGAAAAGCCCATTGAACGTGTGCTCCAGAATCCGCGTGGTGCAATTGCGCAGCGGGAAGTTGGCTTGCATGTGCGTTCAGGAGTCGAAGGCATTGAACTTGCCATGCAGAGTGGCGCGGACGTGATATTGTTCGACTACCTTGAAAATATGGATGAACTTTCGATGCTGTTGCGCGCATCCAATGCTGGCGCTTTGGTGTTTGCGGTGACAACGGGCAATAACATTCACGCTCTGCTTTCTCGCTTGCTTTCGTCGGTCTCGGCGGAAAAGCGTACGGCCTTTGCAAACTCGCTAGCTGAACAGCTCAAGGGAATCATTGTGCAGCACTTGATTCCGATTGTGCAGAACCAGGGCCAGGTGCTTGCTGTTGAATCCGCGAAGATGAATTCGACGATGGCGAATATGCTTCGTCGCGGTGAAATCTCTCAGCTTTCGGCATCGATTAGCAGCCAAAAGGATCAGGGCATTTCGCTTGATGATTCCTTGCAGAAGTGTGTGGAATCTGGCTATATCGAAGGTGTGGAAGCGTGGAAACGCGCTTGCGATAGTCGCCGTTTTGCGGCATACCGCTCTCAGAATTAAGGGGATATTATGGCTACAGAAATTGAATCTTTGCTGGAATATACGCTTAACGTTGGTGCCTCTGAATTGGTGATTACCGAAGGGGCGGCCTCTGCGGTGCGTTTGGCGGGTAAGGTTTGTGCCATTCCCGATGCCCCTGCTGTAGAATCGGGCTCCCTTCGCAACTTCTTGAATTCTATGGAAGGCGAATCGGGTACAATTATGGGTGGCCCCTGGTGTGGCTCCAAGTGGCGAGTGCATTATAGCCGTACCGCTTTGGGTAGCTCTGCCATATTCCGCCCGGTGCTTGACGAATGCCCTGATTTTACGGCGTTGGGTGTTCCCGAATCCATGATGAACTTGCTTGGAATCCGCTCGGGTCTGGTGGTCTTTAGTGGCCCTGCCTGTAGCGGAAAGACAACGACTGCGACGGCTTACGTATCTGCCCTTTGTCAGTCGGGCATTATGCGCGTGAGCCTGTTGGATCCCGATGCCGAAATGCCTGTAAAGCAAGGTGATAGCTTGGTGCTTGAAAATTCCACGGGAAGCATTCCCGAAAAAATGGAGCAGGCGCTTCGCAGTGGAATTGACTTGATTTGGCTTGGCAATTTTGAAGGTCAGTCGCTTATCCCGGTGCTTCGTGCTGCCGAGGCGGGTGCCCTTGTGGTGCTTACGGTGACAGCCGGTAACGCAGTGGGTGCTCTCGATGCACTGCTTTCATCGGAGTCGCTTGAAAACCGCGACATGGCATGCAACATGCTCGCCTCTGTGCTGAAGGCCGTTGTGGTGCAGCGATTGCTGCCTGGCGCTCAGGGCGTTGTGCCTGCTTGGGAAATCTTGTACGGTACACAGAACGTAGCTTCTAAAATCCGCAGTGGTGAACATTACACGTTGCCCTCGATTATCGCAGCTTCGGCTTCTGAAGGTATGATGCTCATGGACGATTGCCTTGCTGAACTTGTGAAGGCGGGGTACGTGTCGCAAGAAGATGCGGTCCGTGTTGTTTCGAACCCGGCCCGTTTAGGATAATCGTCAACGGAACGTAGCGCGGCAATTCAAAGAAGGAGAATTTAGTGCGTAATGTTATCGGCAAATTAATGGCGGCGGTTTCGCTATGCGTAGCGTACGCGTTCTCCGACGATGCAGATTCCGTTTCGCTTCAGTCTGTTCCGTCTCTTGATTTGCTGAAAGCTTCCGCAGATTCCATTGCGAATGCAGATTCGGTGAAGGCTCCGGATAGTTCTGTCTCGGCGGTTTCTTCTGCTCCGCTTAAGACGGTTCTTTATTTGGGTGGCGGCGAACGTTCTCCGTGGTTCCAGCTGGGCGTACTTTACGGTATCGAGGAATACGGCATCCCTGTAGATTCCGTGGTGGCAACATCCTGGGGCGCGTGGATTGCTTCCTTGTGGACTCGTGGCGTTCCGCTAGATGATATCCAGAAACTCATGCTGGATTCGGCCATTGTTGGTTTTGTGGGACATGACCTTTCGGCCATCGGAAGTGAACTTGGCTATAGGAAAACGGATTCACATGAGGTTCCGGTTTCTGTGTCGGGGATACCCTCCATTAGAAGCCGCTTTGCGGTAATGATGGACACGTCTCGTTCTATTCGCACTGAAAAGAAATTCCTTACGCCGGATTCCATGCAGGTAGTGCGTGCCCTTGCAAAGCTCCGTTTCCAGGAAAGCCTTTACCGCCAACGTCAGGAAATCCGCATTCCCTTTGCGGTGCAATCTTGCGAATCGGGAACTCCCGTTGTTGTCGGTAATTCGGTTTCGCAAGTTATAGCCTCGCTTCCGCTCTGGGGGAATGATTCTGCAGGAATGTCAGGCGAACTTTGCCCTTATTATGCCATGCCTGTCGAAGACAATGCCCAGGAACTTTCAATTATTGTGGCATCGGATCCGTTGCGTGCGCCCATTGTGGGCGATGAACGGACTCGTCTTATCAAACAGCGTGCAGCCGAGATACTTGCCAGCCAGCCGGGAGTTGTTGTAAGGGCGCATACGATTCTAGATACGTCTCGTTCGGTGTGGATTCAGTCCGGTTTTTCGTCCTTGGAAAAGCAACTTGCGAGCTTCAAGATTTTGAATGGACGCCGCGTTGACTATTCTGTTAATCGTGATGCGGCAAAGCCCTGGTTCCGATTTGAACCTACCTACAATACCCTTTCGCCAGAAGTTCAAAATGCGGTGAAAGCGTATTGGTTAGATTCCGATACGGGATTGGTTGCTCCTAAGAATTTTGCCTTGGACATGCTGCAGAATCCTTCTTATGATTCGCTGAATTTGGATATGCAGCCTGGAGGTAATGTCGCTGTAGAAACTGCCGTACACCCGACGCTGGACCTTGCGGCTGGTGGCTTTGGTTCCAATGCGTTTGGCCCCAATGCCTATGCCGAAGCGACGGTCCATTACGTAGACCATGTTGAAATTGAATTGGTTCTGGCCGGTTTCTGGGGAGGGCGTTCTTACGGAGCGCGCCCGCGCTTGAATATTTCAAAGTTGTGGAACCGCCATTGGGATTTGCAATTGGGCTATGACTACTTAAAATTGGTTCCTTTGAAATCTTACAATAGTGTGCATCGTTGGCTCCGGATAAAATCTGAAGAAAGAAGCGACTTGACAATGAACCTGTTGTATACGCTGGATAGTCATCAACGTGTTTCGGCGGAGTTTATTTTTGGTTCTCGGTATTATGATTTGGATTCCGCTTATTACGGCGATCGTCCTATCAAGACATTCCCGGTATCGCCGATGCTGCATTATCGTTATCTGAATGGTGATGATGACAACTGGTTTGCCAATGAAGGTTACGTTTTGAATGTATGGGGCGGATTTGAATCGATCGGCTTCGATGACGGCATTCTCGACGTGGTGCCAATTTATTGGAAGCTTTTGGCCGATGCGCGCTATTCCATTTCACCGGTTCCCTTTGTTACCTTGACTGCGGCGGTTGTCGGCGCTATCGAACGTTATCATGACGAGGGTCATGGCTACGTTTCGCCCAAGTCTTTTCAAAAGGCTCCCCTGGATGTGGCATATCGTCTTCATGCGGCGGCAACACCCTGGTCTATCGAATGGTACAATCCAGAACTTTCTTCTCATGAATACGCCATGTTGCGCTTGAATGGCGGGTTCCATGGGGATTATCTGGGTGCCTGGATTTTTGGCGCCTACTATCATGATTTTGAAGATAGCCCCTATGCGGATCTCGATGTAGATAAATTTGTCTTTGAACCGGCCTTGCGTTTTGCATACCGTTCAGTTACCGCATATGCGGGAATTAGCCGAATCGTAGATCACAGCACTTTCGGTGATTTGACTCACCTGAGCGGATACAATTACTTTATCCGCATCGGAAACTACGAATTTTAATGATGGTTTCTAAATTGCTAGCGGCATCCAGGGCTTGACTTCGTTGACCGAAATCAGCTTGCCTTGACGCTTGCGGCGAATGGCTGCGGCAGCAATCATGGCACCGTTATCGGTGCTCAGGCTGCGTTCCGGAATGCAGAACATGATTCCGTGCTTGTCGCAGTAATCTTGCAGTCTTGTGCGTAGCCACGCGTTGGCGCTGACACCGCCGCCCACTACGAGAGTCTTCATCTTGGTCTTTTTGAGGGCGGTAATCGTCTTGGTTACAAGGCTATCGACAATGGCATCTTCGAGCGAAGCGCAAATGTCTCCGATGTTTTTCTGGATGAATTCTTGATCGTGCGTTTCCGTGTAGCGGAGTACGGCCGTCTTTAACCCGCTGAAAGAAAATTCGCAGTTGTCGTGCACGTGGAGTGCACGCGGAAAGTCTACGAATTTGCGGTTGCCGTCTTTGCCTAGGCGGCTAATGGTGGCGCCGGCGGGGTACTTGAGGCCAAGCAGCTTGCCGCATTTGTCGAATGCTTCGCCGGCGGCGTCATCGCGGGTGCGACCGATGCTTGTGTACTTGAATCCCGGTTCTTCCAATACCAATTCCGTATGCCCGCCCGAAACGGTAAGCGTAAGGAATGGCGGCTCGATTTCTGGGTGCGTGAGCCAGGCGGCGGCCAGGTGGCCTTCCAGGTGGTTCATACCGTAAGCAGGAATCTGCAAGTCGCGAGCGAGACCCTTTGCAAAGCTGGCCCCCACAAGGAGTGGTCCCATAAGGCCCGGGCCCGTGGTGTATGCGATAGCGTCAATATCCTTGAGATCGATGCCGGCTTCTTTCACGGCGGCTTCTGCAATGGGAGAAATCTTCTGCAAATGGGCGCGGGCGGCAATTTCAGGAACCACGCCGCCATAAAGGGCGTGCTCGTCGATCTGGCTATAAAGCGGATTCGAAAGGACTTTTACAGGATCGTCCTGCAAAACGGCGCAGGCGGTTTCGTCGCAGCTGGATTCAATTCCTAGCCAAATCATGGTGCAACCTCTTCGAGGGAGTCCGCAGGAGCGGCAGGCTTTTCTTCTTTTTTCCGGAGCGTTACTTTTTCCGGCTTCAACTGGATTGCCTTGATTGCCATTTCGCGGTTGATGTGAGCCGGGAGCGTGAGCTTGACTGTCGGAGAAAGACTGTCGGCATCTTCGATGGCGAAGCGGTTAAATTCCATTACCAGTTCAATGTTCTGGGCGGTAATAGAATCAAGTGTAATTTCGCCGCCCGTGATTTCCACAGAAAGGCTCTTGGGCTCTAGAGAATAAACTTGTTTGTCGAAAAATCCGATTAGGCTTACGGGAATGCTGTCGTAAGTGCGGCTAGCCATTTTTTGAATGTTTACCGAAATCTTCACCGAAGAATCGCTAGGTGATACGAATGCGGGGAGCGTTGCAAAGTCAAGCGGAATCGTGAATTCCTGGCTGCTGCGCAGGGTGTCGAAGAACGAGGAATCGGTGGGAATGTCGATAATGCGGGTCAAGGCGTTACGGGCTCCGGACACCAGCAGTTCTTCGGGAGATACTGCGGGCTCATCGGCAATCAGGTAACCTTGTGCTGCAGTAAACGTGGCGACAGATTTAATGGGGACGTTTCTCGTAATGCGGGTGTCAATGTCGAGGTCTACGAACAAAAGCTGATTTTCGGGTTCTACGAAACGGACATCAGGGAAACCTGCCGAAACGAAATTCTTGCTATCCAGGTGTATGCGCTTGGCGCCCAGTTCCGCTTGCTGCAGGTCCACCACCATGGCAACGGAGTTTTGCTTGGGGTCTTTTACAAGGTTGTTCAAGCGGATCAAATCCCAGGACTTTCCTTCGACGGTAATGTTCAGGGAGTGCGGCGGCTTCGAGGCTATCGCCATTGTTTCGGGGAGTTTAACGAAGTTCAACGGGACATTCACCGAAAGCTGGAAATCCTTTTGCGATATGACAAGGAACCAAAGGGCAATGCCAAATATCAGTGCTGTTATTTTTAGAACGATGTTTCCCATAAAACTCTCGAATGACTGTCTAAAATTTAGTTATAATTCACTTCGTGTTCGGACAACTTGGCTATTTAATATCGGAATCTTTTCGCGGAATGCGGCAACACCGTACGGTAATCCTTCCGTCCTTTGCCACCATATTCCTGTGTTCCTTGCTTTTATCGGCATCCTTCACTGCCTTCGGGGCGGTTATGCGGGTTCTTTCCATGGAAAGGAACCTGTACGCCATAGAGGCTTTCTTGCCGGAATCGGTGGGTGAAGATTCTCTCAAGGTAATCCAGGATCATCTGGAACATACCAAGTTTATTGATTCGGTGACTTTTGTCAGCGCCGATTCGGCCCTGGCCGATTTCCGCAGGCATTTTTCGGGGGAAATGCTGGACCTTGTAGAAGGAAATCCCATTCCGCCGTTTTTTAGGGTGACTCTTGTCGAGGACCATAAAGACCCCGCCACTCTTGCGGATGTGAAAAATCGTCTTGCCCGTTCGGAATTTTTTGAAGAAGTGCAGGCTCCGGTGCAGTGGGTCGAAAAAATCGCTGCGTGGAAGTTCCGCATGCTATTCTGGCCCATCTGCGTGAGCGTCTTGCTGCTGTTTACGCTGTCGCTGATTATTTGCAACTCCGTAAGACTTTCTCTCCTTTCCCGTAGACTTTTGGTAGAAAACATGAAGTATGCGGGCGGTAGCCATTTCTTTATTGAATTTCCCTTTGTGCTGCAGGGGGCTTTCCAGGGTATTGTGGGTAGCGGTCTTGCGGTTATCTTGTTGGCGGTGGTTTTAGAGTCTGTTGCCGATGCGTTTCCCATTGTGGCGGCAAACCTGACGGGCCTTGGTTCTTGTCTTGCCTTAGTAGTCCTTCTGGTGACGGCTCTTTCGGGCTACTTTAGTTACCGTACGGTGCGCGGATTCCTTTCGATCAAGCGCAATGAGCAGGATTAACGATGCGACTTGTTGTCTTGCTTTTTTGCTTGTTGCTGGGTGTAGGTGCCGAAAACGCTTATGCCAAGGCTCCGGCTAAAAATACGCAGACAAAAAGTGCTCCTGCAAAGTCTACGTCGGCAAAATCTGCTCCTGCCAAAAAGGCTGCGAAGACAACGTCGAAGTCATCATCCAAGTCTTCTGCGACTAAAAAGACGGATGCCCAGATTAACGAGCAGAAAAACGCCCTGAAAAAGTTGGAATCGGACTTGGCAAAAAAACGCCAGGAGCTGGCCCTCCTTGAAACAGAAGAAAAGGGCGTGCTGAATACGATTTCGATTCTCGACCAGAACTTGAACCAGACCCGAACCTACATTTCGGAACTTTCCAAGAGCGAACTGATGCTGGAACGCGCTATTGTGCAGCTTTCGGAAGATATCGATTCCCTGGACCGCAAAATCGAGACTCGCCGCGACGCCATGAAAAAGCGGATCCGTACGCTCTATGTTAGTGGTCGCAACAGCGAAGCCCGCGTTCTTTATGGTCTACTCACGCAACAAGGAAACCCCGATCGTCAAGTGTATTGGGTTCATCACATTTTGAACCAGGACCAGCAAGAAGTAGAAGTACTGCAACAACTGGTGCAAGAACGTGATGAAAAGAAACAAATGGAAACGGCTCATTTGGATGACCTTAAACAGATGCGTTCCAAGAAGGCTGCCGAAGAAAAGGGGCTGGTATCGCAGATGTCTGGCCAGGAAAAAATGCTCAAGACTTTGAAGCAAGACCAGAACATGCAGCGTCGCGCCCTTAAGGAATTCGAACAGAACCAGAAAACCATGCTGGCCCTTATCAAGAAGCTCGAAGAAAAACGCAAGAAAGAAATCGAGCAGGCCAAGAAAGACGAAGCTGCCCGCAAGGCCAAGGAAAAGGCCGACAAGGATAAAAAGAAGGACAAGAAGGCTCCGGCAAAGACGGTGGAAAAGCCCAAGGTCACCGTGGCCGAATCGGTAAAGGGCCCGAAGTGTACTCCGCTTAAGGGTGATGTCATTAGCCATTACGGCTTGCAGGAACATCCGGTGCTGCATATTATGACCCGTAATTTGGGTGTAGAAATCCGCGGAAAACGCGGTGCTGCCGTTCGTGCCGCTGCGGCCGGTACGGTGGTGATGGTCGCCGAAATCGATGGTCGTGGACCTTCGGTCATTATTGAACATGATGGCGGAACCTATTCCGTGTATGGCCACCTTGCGTCAATCCGTGTGCAAGAGGGCAAAGAAGTGCGAAATTGCGAAGAAATTGGCGAAGTGGGCGATGTTGCCTCTTTAAATGGAATTAAATTGTACTTCCAAGTGAGCGAGGGTACACAAACCGTAGACCCCTTGCAGTGGTTGAAACAGAAATGATCGAATATACTTTACATGGTCCTGCTTCCCAAGAACGTGCCCGCATCCGGGTGATGTCGGCGCTTCGCGAGAACCGCTTTCCCCAGGCGATTTTGATTGATGGCCCTGCGGGAATCGGCAAAAAATGGCTTGCGATGGAAATCGCCAAGGCGTTGCAGTGTACCGATCCGAATATGCGACCCTGCGGACATTGTTTTGGTTGCCGTATGGCAGAAGACAGTGGCGCCACCGATGGTTGGGTTGTTCCTATGGAAACCGAAGAAGCTCGAACCCGCAGTTCCGACGATGTGGCTCCGGGTAGCAAGGCGAAAACCATCGAAGACTTTAAAAAGGCCTATATCGAAGAGATTCAGAAGAATCCCTACCGTGTCGATATTTTTTCGACGGGGGCCTATATTTCTGTAGACTTGATTCGTTCCATGACATCCAGTTTTGCCATGAAGGGCGACCGCATCCGCACCGTTATTATTGCCGAAGCGGATCGTATGAACGAATCTGCGGCGAACGCCTTCCTCAAGACTCTTGAAGATGTCCCGCCGAACACCTACTTTATTTTGACCACGAGTTCCCGCGAAAAGATGCTCCAGACCATTCGCTCCCGCTGCTTGGCGCTGCATCTGTTGCCCCTTTCCGACAACGAAGTGCGGTCGGAAGTTTCGCGCGTCGCGGGTGAGGAATTTGATGAAACGTCCATCACCGACGATGTGATTGGACTTGCGGTGGGCTCTCCGGGAAAGGCGCTTTACTACGCCGAACATGCAAAGTCCTGGTGCAAGCTCGCTTCTGACTTTGTGGTTTGTTCCTTGCGTGGAAATTACACCGAGTTGTTCATGCAGCTAAAGGAAACTACGCTGGATGAAGCCTATGATGCAAACCGTTTCTTGGAAGTGCTGTCGTTCTTGCTTGCCGATTTGTTGCGTGAACAGGCGGGTGCGCGCTTGCGTATGCCCGAAACGACTACGGCAGTGGGGCTTTCCAGTTATCCACGTATCGATGCGACTGCTCTGGAGCTTGCCCTAGTGGCGGTTCAAGAAACTATGTCGAGAATTGAATCGAGGCGCGTGTCTGCGTCTATGTGCCTGCAGAACCTGTCCCTAAAGCTTTTTGAGGGCTATAAATAAATGGCTGAGGTGCAGGGCGAAATCTTGAACGAACATCTGGCTTCGGCAATGTCGAAGAGCCTGCGCATTCCCCATGTGGTGGCGCGTTTCTTGGTGTCTCGTGGAGTTCGTTCTGTGCCCGAAGCACATCGCATGCTGTGTGGAAACGCAGACGATGTATTGGATCCTTTCTTGATTAAGGGAATGGACGCTGCTGTTGCCTGGCTCTTGGATATTCGCGATAGGCACGAAAAGGTTTTTGTCTTTGGCGATTATGATCTGGATGGCATGTCTGCTGTCACGCTCATGACCCGCGCACTTGCAGAACTCGGCATTGAATCTGATTGGCGTTTGCCGAACCGCTTTGGTGATGGCTACGGCCTTTCTTCTTCGGCAGTAGAAGAAATGCACCAGGCGGGCGCCCGCTACGTGATTACGGTGGATACCGGCATTACCGCAAACGCAGAAATTGCGTTGGCTAAGCAACTCGGAATGTCGGTGCTGGTCATTGACCACCATCAGCCTTCGGGCGATGGACTCCCGGAATGCGATGTGCTTTTGGATCCGCACCAGGAAGGGGATACTTACCCGAATCCTGAACTTTGCGGTGTGGGCGTTACATATAAGTTCGTATGCGCTCTGTATTCTCGGCTTTCTATGTCGGAACCCACCAAGTTCCTGGATTTGGTGGCCTTGGGTACTCTGGCGGACTTGGTCTCCATGACTCCAGAAAACCGCTCCTTTACCAAGGCCGGGCTTAGGTTTATTGAAACCAGCCATTGGCCGGGCCTTCAGGAAATGTACTGCAACCTGATGAAGGGGCACGGTAGCGTGGGTGGCATCGATGTAATGTACAAGTTTGCACCGCTCTTGAATGCTCCCGGTCGCATGGAACGTCCGGATCCGGCGCTCAAGCTTTTGCTGAGCCCGAACATGGCGACCGCAAATGCGTTGATGGCGGAACTGCGTGAATGGAACAGCAAGCGCAAGCAGAAAGAAGCTGAAATCACCGAGATGGCGCAAGCCCAGATGACGGCCAAGTACGGCGACAAGTTGCCGACTGTGATTGTGGTTGCGGGTAATGATTGGCATGTCGGCGTCATTGGTATTGTGGCAGCAAAGCTTGCACAGGAATACCACCGCCCTACGGCAGTTCTTTCGATACAGGGTGGAATGGCGCATGCGAGCGCCCGTGCAGTACCAGGCTTTAATTGGCACAAGGCCTTGTTTGATTCTCGAGAACTCTTTGACCGCTGGGGTGGCCATGCAAATGCGGCGGGTTTCTCGCTTCCTGCCGATAAAATCGATGAGCTTCGCAAGCGTCTGGAAGTTTCTGCCGCAAGCCAGAACTACACCGGAACCGAAGAGTGCGAAGAAACGGCACCTTGCTCCTACGACATCTGTATTTCGCTCAACGAACTTGTGGTTGAAGCATCGCAGTATATGTCTCCTCGCGACTATGGTGCAGGCAATGCAGCGAACAAGAATCAGCTAATTTCGATTTTGGATTTTATTGACCTGCTGGAACCCTTCAGCGGGAACTTCCCGTATCCGACATTCCGTGCCGATAACGTCAAGGTGCATCGCCTTCGCGAGCTTAAGGGCGGACATTTGCAGATGGATATTTCACAGGCGGGTAGCCGCGTGTATCCGGCGATTGGCTTTGGGCTTCGCAAGTTTAAGAGCTTGCTCAGCAAGCCGGTGTCGGTCATTTTTGAACCCACGTGGAATTACTTTAACGATCGCAAATCCTTGCAGCTTTGCATCAAGGCCATTGAACCCTATACTGAAACGAATTCGTAAACGACTAGGATAACAAATGCGCAACTTGCCGATATATTTCTTGATTCTGGTTTTTGCGGTACTCATGTTCGCTCTTTCCAGGGTTCAGCTTTATACCCCGGTGGCTAACACTGAATCTGATGCGCCTGTTCCGGTTGAACCGGATGGCTTTACAGGGCGCATGATTATGCCCTCCCTTGATGACATCTACGTGCTTGAAAATACTGCCGGTCGCGACATTGTTCAGTTTGAAAAATTCCTGAAGGGGCGCGCGGCTGGGCTTCATTTCGCGTCGGGGGCTTACTTTAGGGCCAACCGAAAGACAATCCGCAGAGATGCAAATGCCTTTATGGGAATCAAGTTGACGCTGGATTCTATGGGGACGTTTACACCCGAAATACTATTCACTAACGTCGACGACGAAAATTTTAAAGGCCTGGTGCTTTCGCAAATCCAGACCTATTGGCGTTACCCCCGCAGCGAACAAGGTAAGTTTGTTGCTTGGGTTCCCTTCGTGTGGAAGGCTAATTAAACTTTCGTCATTCCGGCCTACGCCGGAATTTCTTACTTGTTCTTGAGAATGTCGAGCAGCTGTTGTGTGCGCTTCTCAATCAGAATGAACGCTTCGAACATACGGGCTTCGCGCCACTTGACCAGGTACTTGGCCTTCCATTCTTCGGCCACTTCTTCGGGGTCTTCGTGGTGGCTTTCGTTACGGTACCATTCTTCCTTCTTGATTTCCTTGATCATGTCGCCCATTTCGGCAGCAGGCTGCAAAGAACCCTTGCAGAGCAAAAGCGCACGCAGGTTGTCCAGAAGAATTTCGTCGGTAGGATTGTCGGAGTCGTCCCGAGCGCAGTCCCAGATTTCGCCGCGGTGGCGTTCCGTCCAGCCCATCAGGTGCTTTTCGGTTTTCTGAAGTTCGCCCTTGGCGAGCTTTTCTTCGACCGCTTCGCGCGGATAATAAATGCTGTTCGGGTAGAATTCGATCATAGGAGCTCCCTGGTTAGCCGATAATGCCCGGGGCGGGACTTGAACCCGCACGAGGTTGCCCTCAAGGGATTTTAAGTCCCCAGTGTCTACCATTCCACCACCCGGGCTCGGGCGTGCCACAAATATAGAAAAAGTGTGCAAGGCGAGAGGCGCACGAAAAATTTTTTTCGTATGCCCGAGCCGCTGCCACGGACGCCGGAGGCGTCAAAAGTAGGCAGTAGGCAGTAGGCTGTGATCAGTATTTAGCTAAAAAAAGTCATTGCGCTTGCGCGCATGACTCTGCGACTGTCAAATGCGAGCCTGTTGCTGGCTCTCGCTTGACAGTCTTGGTTGTCATTGTGAGGAGTCTGTAAGACAAGCCTGCCACGAGCAAAGCGTGGTGGAAGCAATCCAAGTATGAATGAATATGGCGGTTCTTTTCTACATTTCAGAACATGAAATATCTCGTTGTTTTGCTCTCGTTCCTTGTTGCGCCCCTTTTCGCCTATGACGGCGACATGGATACTTATCACGAATTCAAAGAAGACCTTTCGCTGGCCCGTGACGGCTACATTGCATGCCTCAATATGGCGATGGAATCCGCCAACGAAAGTACCGAAGGTTCCTTGGAAGGCTGGTTCAATCTGCGTGACAAGGGCGGCGCCCGCTCCTGGGCTCAGCTGGATTTTGACGCCCCGACTTTCAAGTTCCTCAAGATGGAAGAAATACCCTACGGTTTCAAGCTGAAAGGCTCCCACGGCCCGTACAAGATTGATGCAGAAATCCGCGTAGTTACCCGCGACACCGACATCTTCTACGATGTCAAGTACAACAAGGCGAGCAATGCCGCCGGCAAAGAAATCTTCGGTGAAGTCTTCCGCAACGACCGCGTCGTCTTTTACGACGAAAGTACGCCCTGCAAGCGCAAGGCTGTAACATGCATTAACGAGTACGCTCGAGGCACTTTAGGAAAGTAAAAAAAGGAACCCAACGGGTTCCTTTTTTATTCGGAATTCAGAATTCGGAGTTCGGAACTGTTTGATTTAGCGGCTTTGCCGCGATTATTTTAATTCTGAATTCATAACTCCGAAATCCGAATTATGTTGATTGTTATTTAACAATCAACATAGATTCGTCCCACGCCTCGTGCTTTTCGAGGCCGAGGAGGTTTGCGGTCGTTGCAGCAATGTTGGAGAGACCCCAGTCGCCTTCCTTGAGGCCGAGCTTGCCGCCGGTCACGTTATCGTACAAGATGCAGGGCACCTTGTTGAGCGTGTGGCTCGTCTTGGCCTTGAAGGAACCGTCCTTGTTGACCTTCGGCATGCCGGTCTTCTTGTCGATTTCGTACATTTCGTCGGCGTTCCCGTGGTCAGCCGTGAT
>JAFZOV010000118.1 GCA_017550445.1 Fibrobacter sp. | reverse complement strand
GCGTTCTTTTGCTTGGCTTCGCTCATGTTGCCCTTGGACTGCTGCGTATTGCCTTGGTAGCAGTCCGAACTGATGCGTTCCCAGACGGGTTCTTCGTCCCACTTGTACTTGATGGCGCCTTGGCAGTTGCGGTTGACGATGTGGGCCTTCGCGATTTCGGCTTCTACGGCGTCGTTGTAATAGCAGTAGGGCGTCGCGAACGCGACAACTTCGACGTTGCCCCTTTGTTCAAGATCGTATTTATAATCGGTAATTTCGCCCTTCAGGTTGTTGGAACTGGTCAGGTCGGCGTGAGTCTTGGAATGGTTTCCGATTTCGTGACCTTTCTCGGCCATCGGGAAGTACTTCGACTGGTTTCCGGCATTCATGCCGCCCGTCATAAAGAATGTCACCTTGATGTCTTGATTCTTTTCGAAATATTCCCCAAGATTGTTCAACTGGGAAATTTCACTGTCATCGAACGTGAACGAAACGGCACCGGGGTGACCATCCCAAGGAACGGTGGTAATGGGACCTGCATAAGCCACGGCACCCATCATCGACATAAATGCTACGGATTTGAAAACGGCCTTCATTTGAACCTCCAATATCGGGCTTCTCTTAATTTAAATTCAAAGCCGGTCTTTCCGCTTGCGCCCAGTGCCTTTTCTGTTGTTCCAAATAACAACAAGGCTCTGTTAAGTCGTTTTAACAGAGCCCATCATTTTTTTCAAATTTGAAGAAAAATGTTAATCCTTCACGCAGCGGATAGAGAGACCGCTGTCTTTAAAGACGGAACCGCCGCCAAAGCCGAAGGTTTCTGTGTAGGTCCAGATACGTACGTTGCGTTCGCCGCCGAAGTCGGAGTGGTCTTCGTCAGCTGTCCAGAAATAAGCTTCCCTGCCCAAATCTGCAAATCCTGCGAAGGATTTTTTGCCGCCGAATATGAAGCTGAATTCGTCTACGCCGTTTTCTTCAAGATAGGCGATGAGGACGTCCGTTTCGGCGTCGCTAGGAATATGGAATCCGCTGGGGCAGTTGCCACGCTGGACGCCCTGCAGGTTCGCATAGTTATTGCGGTATTCCATCCCGAGGCCCATCGCTCCGGGCCAGCTATAGAGACGGCCGTACTGTTCGCAGTTCGCTTCATTATCATCGTAGCACCAGCTTTCGGACTTGATGCTACAGGCGTAATAGTTGAGATTCTGGATCATCCAGGTCTGCGTTCCGAACGTGGCCACCTTGTAAATCTTGCCGTCGCGAATATCGCAGATGGTGCCTTCTTCAAGTGTCGCAGGGCATTGTCCCTGAACCCCTTCGGAGCAGGGCGTTGATGCAGAGCCACCGTTCCCACCGTTGTCGCTTGCAGAGGTGGAATCGTCGCAGGCGGTGAATGCCAAGGCGAAAGAAATTATTGCAATTTTGTAGAAGTTCTTCATTGTTTCCTCACTAAGGTTTATTTGCATATAATAGAAAAAATACTCCCCAAAAAGGGAGTATTTGGAACAAGGAGATCCCCGATCAAGTCGGGGAAGACAAAACGGGTTTTACTTCAGTTCGACCATTTCGCTCTTGTCGCCGATGGTGACTTTATACTTGCCGGGGTAGCCGCGGAATTTCACGTTGCCGTCTGCATCGGCGGTGAATGTTCCGTTGGTGGTCCACACCTTGTGCCACAAGTCGTAAATGAGCTTGGCAGCGGGCTTTTCGCGACCGTCGGCAGCGATGATGCCGCCGTTCTTCACCCAGTGGCGATTATCCCAGAAGCCCCACAGCAAAATGCCTTCGACAGCGGGGTGGCTGAAGGCGATGCGCAGGAACATCTCGTAGCGCTTGGCCTGTTCGTCTTCACCAAAGTACATGCCCTTCTGCCAGTCACCAAAGTCAAGTTCGGTCACCTTGATGGGGAGGCCGAGAGAGCCGAGCTTGTCGAAGCGGGCCTTGATAAATGCCGGGTTCAGCTGGCGATCGCCAAAGTGGCATTGCACGCCGATACCGTGCACCGGAACTTTGCGGTCAAGCATACCCTTGATAAGGTCGTAAAAACGGTCGGTTTCGCCAGCCACGATGACGTTGTATTCATTGATGAAGAGTCGTGCATCGGGGTCTGCACGGTGGGCCCAGACATGGGCGCTGTCCAAAAGCTGCCAGCCGCATTTGTTAAACAGATACGGTTCGTGGAAAGCTTCGTTCCAGACATCGTATTCCTTGATGCGGCCCTTGTATTCCTTGAGGTCGCGTTCAATGCGAGCCTTGATCTTGTTGGAAATATCCTTACAGCTACCCTGGTTGCCGAAGTGCTTGTCGTAGCCGTAGCCCTGGTGGCCCCACACGAGCGTATGTGCGCGGAATCCCCAGTTGTAGTCCTTCACGTAGTCGAGGTACTGCTTGAATTCGTCGCGGCGGATCTTGCCCTTCTTGGGCTCGTATTCCGGCCACTTGAACTGGTTTTCGGGAACGCCGTACCAAAAGTACTTATTGGCGGTTTTACGGTACCAGGTTTCAACGCTGTCCTTGGTGGGGTAGAGCGCGAGAGCCGTACCGAAGGGGAATGCATGGCGCATGAGTTCCACCTTTACCTTGGCACCCGGCGTTGCTTTCACGGTCAAATCCTTTTTGCGCAGGCTGTCGATACGGGCGGCAGAGTTGTTGTACCAGGTCATGTCATTCATGCCTTCGACTTTTTCAATCTCTACATCGTCCATCTGGAGCCAGCCCTTGGCGAGACCTACGTGGAAGGTGATGTTATTGACACCGTAGCCTTTCTGGTCGGCAAGGAAGGTCATGGAATAGGTTTTCCAATCCTTCGTGAGCATGAACGAGGCGCTTTCTTTTTGGCGCCAGTCAGGAGGCCCGCCCTGAATAATGGCGTTGATGGGCATGTTGCCCTTTGCCTTGAACGTCAGCGTGTAATAGGCGGAATCGGCGAGCCACTTGGGCGGTTGCAACTGCAAACCCCACGACGGGTTCGGAAGTTCGGTCACCGTGAGCTTGACACCTTCGGAGCCGTCGACACCGAGACCCATTTCGCCAATCTTTGCTTCGTACTTGGCGGGGCCATCGGGGTTGTTCCAGACATACCAGCCTCCGTCGCCGTAAGAGAGGTCACCATTGGTAAGAATCGCCGCCATAGCGGCAGAAGCGCCGACAGCACATACAGACAATAATTTTTTGAGCATAATCATCCCTTTTTTAGCATCCAAGGTAGAAAATACCTTGATTTTTTAAAGGGTGGTATACAAAAAGCGGTGATTTTGTATATCGCTGTATCAAGTGTTTTTGGGGCCAAAAATATGCACTTGTCATTGCGAGCTCAATAAAGTCGAAGCAATCTATAGGGGAGTATTGCGTATTTTTCTACCTTTCATTTTATGAGGAAGAACAATTTTGTATTTGGTTTGTTCATCGCTGCCGTGGCGATGTTTTGGGGCTGTGGCGGCGATAGCGATTCCAGTAGTGGAGAAAGAATCGTTGCGATTATAGAAGACCCAACGAATGCTTTTTGCCGTGAGACGTACGGCGTAGATGCAGATTCAGGGTGGTCTGGCCGTGTTTTGGCTGGCAGTTACCTTGAAAAAATGGTATGCGACAAGGTTTCTGAGCGCATGAACCTGATGCTCTCTTTTTATGCAAGGTGCGTGTCGGCAAGCTACAGCAAATCGAATAACCGTTTTGATATTGAGGTTATTACCGAAAGAGGCGACCATCATCTTTGGGCCGATATTACGGGCTGTAAGTATAGGTTGGGTGTAGAGGACGATTACCAGTTTAATTACTTTGTTGCCAATTCTCCCGAATGGACTTTCGACGAATGCTATTGCAAAATGGAAGATAGTGTAGCGTACTATCGTAATGTGGATTTGAACGCCTCCGAAGAGGAATCAAGTTCTTCAATTCAGTCGAGTTCTTCGTCGCAGTCGGCAAAATCGTCCAGTTCGTCTAACGGCGATACGGCTGACACAAAAAGTTCGTCATCTAGCAAAACGGAATCGAGTAGTAGTGAATCTGTTCTTGTAACCGATGAATTCGTAAAAATCGGAACGCAGGAATGGATGACCAGGAATCTGGATGTTGCTGTGGAAGGAAGCCGTTGCTATGACGATGAAGAATCAAATTGCGAAAAGTATGGTCGAATCTATACGTGGGCCCAGGCCATGGCTATCGACAAGAAGTACGATCGCGAAGAACTTGGAATCTTGATTACGCCTTATCGCGGAATTTGCCCTGAAGGCTCGCACTTGCCGACTGATGAAGAATGGGCTTTGCTTGAAAAATATATCGATCAGCATCCTGAATACAAGGCCTATTTCATGAACCAGATTGGCGGAGCCTATGACTGGAAGGCCTTCTATAGGGACGAAGATGTAGAAACCGTTTTCTGGACTTCTACGGAATATGACGTGACGGGATCGGATAACAGCTTTGAATACGCTTGGATTTGGGCGTATCGCAAGAATGGGTCTATTGCTAGGAGTAATCCGCATAAATATATGGGCGCTTATGTGCGCTGTGTCAAGGGCGATGGTCTTGTGATGTCACAATCTTCGAGTAGTGTAACGGAATCTTCTTCCAGTGTCGAGTCTAGCGAAGAGTCGTCATCAAGCGTAGAGTCGTCATCAAGCGAAGACATTGTAGATGATACCTGGATGAGCTACGAGTATCCCGACTTAGGGCGCGTAGAGATTGGTACGCAGGTATGGACTACCAAGAATTTGGAAGTTCCCATGAAGAACAGCCGTTGCTATGCCGATGACGAAGCTAATTGCGAAAAGTACGGCAGACTGTACACTTGGGCGACGGCGATGGCCGTGAGCACGAAGTATGATCGTGAGGAACTGGGAAAAATTGAACCCCCGTATAGGGGAATTTGCCCTGAAGGAACGCACATTCCGAGTCAAGAAGAATGGGTTGATCTTTATGATTATGTTATGGCAAATCCCGAAGCGAAGTCTAACTTTACAAATCAGCTCGGGGGCGAATACGAGTATTATGGTTCCTATGAAAAAGTCGGAGTACAGGCGCTTTTCTGGAGTTCGACAGAATACGATGTAACGGGTTCGTCTCACGAATTTGAATTTGCCTGGCTTTGGGCGTATCGCAAGGATGCGTCTATAGCCCGTGACAATGCCCACAAATATACCGCAGCTTACGTTCGCTGCATTTACAACAACTAGAGGTTTTTATGAGCGTTACAATGCAAGAAGTAATGAAACAGTCCGGCGTGGCATTCGGCACGAGCGGTGCGCGCGGCCTGGTGACTGCGATGACGGATCGCGTGTGCTATGTGTATGCGCGTTCGTTTATCAAATACTGCGAGGCAAGTTACAAGTGCGACCATACGATTGCGATTGCAGGTGATTTGCGCCCGAGTACCGAACGTATCTTGAAGGCTTTGGTGAAAGCTGGCGAAGATTCCGCTTGGAAGGTTGTGTACTGCGGCCGCATTCCGAGCCCGGCGATTGCTCTTTACGGCATTGACAAGGCGCTCCCGACCATCATGGTGACGGGTAGCCACATTCCGGCAGATCGTAATGGCATCAAGTTCAATCACCCGAAGGGTGAAATCACCAAGGCCGACGAACAGGGAATCGTTTCGCAGTCGGTTGATTTTGACGAAGCGATTTTCGATGCGAAGGGCATGCTGAAAAATGCGCCGGCGCTCCCGGCTGTCGAAGGCGAAGCCGAGGCGAATTACTGCAAGCGTTATCCGGATTTCTTTGGCGCAAAGGCCTTGCAGGGCCTGACGATTGGCGTGTATCAGCATTCTGCCGTGGGCCGCGATATCGTGGTGAAGGTGCTTGAAAGCTTGGGTGCAACGGTAAAACCGTTTGCCCGCAGCGAAACATTTATTCCGGTAGATACTGAAGCTATCCGTAAAGAAGACGAAGAACTGGCTCGCGAATTTGCCCACAAGGATTTTGTAGATGCCATCTTCAGCACCGACGGCGATAGCGACCGCCCGCTTTTGGCAGACGATGTAGGCATGTGGCTGCGTGGCGACGTGCTGGGCATCTTGGCTGCCCAGGCGCTTGGTATCAAGCGCATTGCAACTCCGGTGAGTTGCAACACGTCGCTCGAAAAATGCGGCAGCTTCGAGAAGATTTGCCGTACACGTATCGGCAGCCCTTATGTGATTGCCGGCATGGAAAGCCTCGTTGATGCAAATGACGCTTCGGTGTCTGTTGCGGGTTACGAAGCCAATGGCGGATTCTTGCTGCAGACGAACCTCACTCGCAGTTTCGAAGACGGCGCCACCCGTACGCTTCCGGCGCTCCCGACTCGCGATGCATTGCTCCCGATGATTGCCGTGATGGTGATGGTTCGCGAACAGAAAATGTGCGTGGTCGATTTGCTCAAGAAGCTTCCGAAACGCTTTACCGTGAGCGACCGCCTCAAGGAATTCCCGACGGATCTTTCCAAGGCAAAGCTCGCTGAAATCCGCGAAAAGAAACTCGGTGCAAAACTGTTCGGTTCCTTGACCGCAAAGCCTTCCAAGTTCAAGCCGAAGGATGGCCCTGCTCCGAAGCCGTTCCATGGTGAAGTCGTAAGCATCGATGAAACCGACGGCTACCGCATGGAATTCGATTCCGGCGATATCGTGCACCTGCGTCCGAGCGGCAACGCTCCGGAATTCCGCTGCTATGTGGAAACCGAAGGCAAGGACCGCTCTGCGGAACTGCTCGCCGGTTGCATGAAGATTATGGAAGGCTGGCGTAAATAGACGAAAGAACGCTGCTGCGCAGCTACAGACGAAAGACGAGAGGTTGTATCGCCGTTAGTGAGCGAGATGCAGCTTACGCAAAACTTTGCCAAGGAGTTCGTTGAGAATATCCTTGGCATCTTTGCTTCCAAGGTAACGCTGGATAATCAGCGTGAGCGTGAATAGCAGAATTCCTGCGGCGCATGCATAAACAACGAGCACCACGAAGTTCGCTTCGCGAACGAATGCGCCCGAAATACGGTCAAGCCCGACTGCAGCGGCAATCATGATGCCAAAGGCGACAAGGGCGCGTACCATATTGAGCAACGCTTCTTTCATACCGTCGGTGCCGTTCTTCTTAGCCCACATGAAAATCATCGAAATCACCTGCAGCAAGGCACCGGTGGCGCCGATAATCGGCACGCTCTTGATACCGAGTCCCACTTCAGGGGCTCCTAGCAGAATGTAGGCGGGAATGGTCGCGGCAAAGATTCCGGTATTCAAAAGTGTCGGCACCCACATGCGTTCGCAGGCGTAGAAGCTACGCACCAGAACCGCTTGCAGGCAAAGGCCAAGGCTCACCGGCAAATACCAGCGGAGAATTTCGGAAATTGCTTCGGTCGTTTCGCGCTGGAAGGCGCCACGTTCAAAGAGGATGCGAACAGCGGGGAAACTGAGCGCCCACACGGCAACCACGGCCGGAATCAAGATGCAGAACATGCGCGAAAGGCTTTTCCAAATTTTGCGGTTCAGCTGGCCGAAATCGCCTTCTTTCACGAGGCGCGCCATGTCGGGGTAGCTGGTGACGCTCACGGAGAATCCAAAGACCGCAACGAGTGTGTACATCACGCGGTAAGCGTAGTTCAAGCTCGAAATGCCGCTGGTACCGAAGTTCGCGCCAAAGCTCCTGATAATGAATTCGAGGCCGAACATGGAACCGACTCCTAGCGACATCGGAAGCATCATCTTGAAGTAGCGAACGATATCGGGGTGCGTCGGCTGCACCAAAAGCTCGTAATGCACCCCGCCACGCCGGGCGCCAAAAATCTGCAAGGCGAAGAAACCGATAAAGGCGCCCACCGGCACGCCCCACGCGAATCCTTCAAGCCCAAAGTTCGTGCCGGTGTAACGACCGAGCGCGAGCCCTGCAGCACCGCCGCCCACAATTGCCACATTGTAAATCAAACCCGTCAGCGACGGAATCAAGAACTGCTTGCGGGTGTGCTGCACGGCCACCAGAATGCTGCCCACGAAAATAAACACCTGCCCCGGCAAAATGATGCGGCCATAATAAGTGGCGCGCTCGATCAGTTCCGGCGTGGCTCCGTCAACCGTCAACAGCTGCAAAAGTTCTTTCATCCAAATGAATGCAGGCACCACCAAAATCAACAGCGCAATGCCGAAGGTATTCAGCACGTTGCTGAAGAATTTCCAGCCGCCCTTTTCATCGCCGGCCACTTTGTACCCCGTAAAAATCGGAATGAATATAATCGACAGGAATCCGGTACTCACCACATGATTCAAAATGTCAGGAATCATAAACGCAAGGTCAAGGGCATTTTTTTCGAGCGAAACGCCGGCGGCATGGGCCAAGAGCATTTCGCGGAAAATTCCGAGCACGCGGCTCAAAAGCATCGAAACGGCAACGATAATGGCAGCTTTATTCATAAAATAGTTGGCAGTAAAAAGTTGGCAGTAAGCAGTGGTTGATATTTATTATTTAGAATTTAGAATTATGTGGTTGCTTTTATTTTAGAATCCATATTGTGAATTCCGAATTATTGTATATTTTGTGGCATGAAGAAATTCTTTATTGCTCTTTTCTCCTTGGCAGCATGCTCGCTTGCCGCAAACGTTCAAATCCTTGCCCCCGAAGGTGCTGAATTTGCACCTGACGCCCCGAACATGGTGCAGTCCATCGTTCGCGCTTCCGTGAGCCAGACTGGCAATACTCCGGTAGATGGTGGCGCCGAAATCCAGCTGCGTACGAACGTGATGACTATGGGTTCTTCGTTCGTCGTGGTTTGCGAACAGTTAAAAGATGGCTCTGTTGTCGGAAGCGGCAAGCAGAAGGCAAGTTCCATTGACGACCTCGATGTGGCAATTGAAGGTGCCGTAAAGTCCGCTCTCGCCAATACTGCCGACAACAGCGCAAATGACGATGGCGCCTATGCTTCTACCACATCCCGCTCCGAACCCGATGTGATTGTGTATGTGCCTGCCGATCGCAATGACGGTGACCCGAACGATAACTTTGCCCACAAGCGTCCTACTCGCAATTACGTGAGCTACGGCTTGGGTGCTGCTCTTTGGCACAATTATGATTTTAAAGACAAACGCTGCAACCAATATGAAAATAGCGCCGAGTGCCACAAGCACCGCGATGTAGAACAGGATTGGGAACAGGCTTTTGTGTTCCACTACGCCCGCATTTTCGAAGTGATTCCACAGGCCGCCATTACCATCGTGAACAACATGAACATTTCCTTTGGTGATGAATGGGAATGGCACGAAACCTTCTTGCTGGGTGGACGCTGGTTCCCGAGTACGGGCGTTGTGACTCCGTTCCTGGGCGCAGGCGTTGGCTTGGGTATTCAGGTAGACAACCGCTATTACGACAGTGATGAAAGTTTTGCAATCGGTCTTGCCGGTGGCGCAGAACTGGGCGTGATTTTCTTCCGCAATTCTGCAACGCAGCTTGAAGTGGGCCTTGCATGGGATGCCCTGTGGGACGGTTTCGAAAGCTTTGACCGTCGCTTCGGTGCCGGCAGCTTCTATATCGCTATCAACTACTAATTGTTAGTTTAGCTATTACATTAAGAGGGTCATTGGCAAAAGTCGATGACTCTTTTTTTTGCAGGAATTTTATGCCGGGATTTTGTCTAGACGTCTTTTCCGCTACGGGCGCAGAATGCAAGGACAACAAATGCCCCTGTGATAATTCCGATAAGGGGTAAGTCGGGTTGGCCGCGTAAAAACATCTTGAGTAGTTTCACCAACTGCGATGACAAGAAAGCGTAGCCTGCACTGCACAAAAGAATGAACAATACAAATCGCCCTATAAAGGGAATGCTACGGGTAATCTTCTTGAAGTAATTGTTGATGTAAGTTCCATAAATCATCAGTACTGTTGCTACGAGACCAACCGAAATAGAATCCATGTGGACTCGCAGAAAATTTGCAAACTGATGAATGTAGGGCTGCATGCGGTAAATATATAAAACAGCTAGTTAGCCGTAAATAAAACCGAGCATGACCGCTGCTACGATCAGCAGCACAATCTGTTTGACAATATGCATCTCGTTGGAATTCATGCCCCTAAACTATAATTATCTAGGGGCAAAAAACAGAATGTAAGCAACGAATAATGTTACACTCGTAAACAGTGTGACGAATGTTACAGTTTAATAAAATTTACCAGTCTTTGGCGGGTCTTGCTTGGCCGCGGAGGGGTTTCCAAGGCTTGCGTTCGCCGTTCTGTTCGTCAAAGTCTTTCAATAGCTGCGCGGCATCTTCAGGACTCATTTCTCCCATCTGAGCAGGCTGTTCCTGCGGTTCTTCGCCACTTTGGCTATCGCTGGATTGCTCTTCAGGTTGTTGCGGCTCGGGCTGCTCACCGGCACCGCCTTCGTTGCTATCGGAACTTTCGGCCTTCGAATCGCTGGACTGACCGTTTTCGCCATTCTGATCCTGATTCTGCTGATCTTGATTTTGGTCCTGTTGGTCCTTATCTTGATCCTTGTTCTGATCTTTATTTTGATCTTGGTTTTGGTCCTGATTCTGGTCTTGGTTTTGATCCTTATTTTGATCCTGGTTATTATCCTGGTTCTTGTCGTTCTTTTTGTTTTCGTTCTTCTGCTCGTCCTTGGCTTCGTGAATGCGGTCCAGGAGCATTTGCAGTTTCTGGTCGTTCGGATAATATTGCAGGCCTTCGTTACAGGTGATTTCTGCAGAGGGCAAGCGGTTTTCAATGTACTGGAAGGCGGCATCGCTGTAATAAGCGCTAGCACTCTTCGGAGCCGCAAAAGCGGCGGCGGCAAGGAACAAAACAAACACAATGGACCCTATCGCTGCGCTCCAGGGTGACAAAATCTCTCGTCTCTCGTCTCTCGTCTCTCGTCTAGCCATTAGATCACCTCCAAGTCGTTGTCGGTGTTGCTGGCGTCAATCTTTGCCTTGGGCTTGCGACCGGCCTTGATTTCAATGACGTCGTCGATGCGCTGCACATGGCCGCTGAGCTGGCCTGCAGTTTCGTCTTCGGCGATCAAGTTCTCGAGCATTTCCTTTGCTTCGGCGTACTTGCCGTCTTTGCAAAGCTGCATCGCGCGTGCCAGAACTTCCTTCGCCTTGTCGCTTAAGGGCGGCTGTTTCTGGTCGTTATTCTGGTTCTGGTCCTGATTCTGTTTTTGCTTGTCAAGCTCTTCTTTCAGTTTGCGCTGGACGATTTCCACGTTCTTCTTCGCGTTTTCGAAACTGTTGTCAAGGTCGATTGCCTTTTTCAAGTACGCCACTGATTCACGCCAGGCGGCAATGCGTTCGCTGCCTTCGGCTGCCTTTTCGCCCATGCGAAAGTGCGTGTTCGCCAAATTGTAGGCAGCCTTCGCGGCCATTTTCTTGTCCGGCATGCGCACGGCGCTTTCGAGTTCCTTTTTGGCTTCGTCGTAATTGCCGAGTTTGTATTGGCAGGTGCCGATGTTGTAAAATAAAAGCGGGTTTGCGGGTTCGGCTTCACGGGCCTTCATGTACTTTTCGAGTGCACCGGCATAGTCGCCGTTTTTAAACAGCTTGTTGCCGTCGTTAATGGGGCGTGCCCACAAACCGACTGCAAGTAAACACATCAAAAAAACAAGTAAACGCATTTTCTTCTCTAAAAGATCTCCGCTTTCGCGGGGATGACAAGTAGTATAACAAGAATATACAAAAATGCCTGGCTGGTGACCAGGCGTAGCAAACGGCTTGTAGTAACCTATACTTAATCTTCTACGTGTACCACCGGGTTTACCCAGTCGGCATGGTCGAAGTTCTTGGATCCCATTTCATCGGTGATGAGCGCCAATCTTTTGCCACCGCGAATATCGATTTCGGCTGTTGTCGACATGCGACCTTCCATACGGCCGCTGCGCCATACTTCTTTGCCGTCCAATTCAATAATAAAGTCGACGACGCCGTTACCCGATTCGTCATCGATACCGCAGGTTACGGTAAAGCGGCTTGCGTTTTCGGGGAGTCTGTAAATATGCTTGGAAGGGGCGTGGGTTCCAATACCGCTCAAGTATAGCTGCCCGTTCACGTGCAGGGGGTTGTCGTCAATGGACTTGCCAATATGGGTTGTCCCGTATCCTTGTTCCTGATGCAACAACTTCAAGTCATAAACAAAGGTTTCGCCCTTTTTGAGGTGGTATGCGGTCTTTGCCTGCTGCAAGTAACTGCCGCCCACATCCACCAGATAAATCAGCACGAACAGCGCATACGGCACAAGTGTCGGCAACTTGATTCTGTTGCAGGCCGCGATAGCCTTATCAAGTGCGGCCGGCGCAAAGGTGTGAACCATGTACGCAAGCATCACCATGATACCCGCCATGGCAATCCAGTACCAGAGAGCGCTTCCACGAATGGATGTCATCATCGAAATGTTCAGGAAGGCTACCATCGACAAGAGCACCGCCCAAATCACAACCGGACGGTTCTTGCAGGCGACACCGGCAATGGCGACGACAGCGGCTGCAAGCACGTAGCGTTCGTGCATGCAGGGCAAAATCATAAAGAAGGCGAATGCGTTCAGCGCGGCAAGCGTCATGATGCGAGAAACCGGCAGGCGCTTGAAGAAGGTCAGGGCCATTACCGCAATAGAGACGAGTACGAACAGGATTTTTCCGAGCAGGCCCGGATTCATGAACGAAGGGGCCCATTCAAAAATCGGCCTAGATTGTGGCGTCATGTTTCCCGAGAACACCATCCACAAGTTGCCTGCGTTCATCGAGGCGTAGGGGTATTCATCAATCGTGCTCAGGTAGGCCTGGGCGAATTCCTTGCTGAAGTTCCCTGCAATAATAAACGGCAAGAACACCAACAGGAACACGCCTGCCATGGCGAAAAGTCCCTGCCACATCACCTTGCGGTAACGCAGCGAAAGTGCGCCGAATACCGGCAGGAACATAATCATCTGGAACTTCGTCAAGAGTCCGAGCATGAACAGTCCCATGCCGATGGCATAGGTCTTGGGCCTAGATGCATACCAAAGTCCCCATACGCAGAAAGTCACCGGCAGCACGTCAACCTGTCCCCAGATGGGGCCATCCAGGTAAAAGGCAGGGTTTGCCACTACCAGGAGCATCACGATTGTCTTGACTTCGGGAAGCCAGCTCCTTTTGTGAATGCGCAGCCATACAAAGTGTGCCAGCGAAATGTGGGCTAGAATCACCGGGAAAAGGCAGAACTGTTTCAGTTCGTATTCCAGGTCCATGTTGAGGCCGGTAATCTGGTAAATGGTGCCGACGACGCGGAGCCACAGTACATAAAGCGGCGGATAGTTACCGGTAAAATGTCCCACGCCCTGCTGGAGGTCGCTTACCCAATGCCTCCAAAAGGTCAAATCAGAGGCAAAGCCGATTCCGTGCAACATCACGAAATTGAGCAGAATAACCAGCAGGCCCCAAAGGGCGAAGGAATCCTTTCGAAAATAGCCTTTGATTTTTTGGAGTAATGCAGGGACTAGATTTTTCAAAGAAAGCTTTATCGGTAAACGCATGGGGGTAAATATAACTATTTGTGGTTATCTCCAAAATGCAGAAAGCAGACTTGTCATTTTTTCGTGATCTGCGACATCAGTCATTTCGCGAATACTGTGCATGCTGAGCATGGGTTCGCCAATGTCCACCGTCGGAATCCCGAGCGATGCCGAAATCGTGGGGCCGACGGTCGAGCCGCAGGGCATGTCGTTTCGCATCACGAATGTTTGGTAGGGTATGTTATTTTGTTTACAAATAAGCTTGAATCGTGCATTGGAGAATACGTCGCTGGCGTAACGTTTTTGTGAATTTATCTTCAATACGACTCCTCCGCCTAAAACGGGGGCGTGATTGCCTTCGTGTTTCTGCACAAAGTTCGGGTGCTCGGCATGGGCCATGTCGATGGAAAGGGCGAGGCTTGCCGCGAGAGATCCTTCGACTCCGTGCTTCGCACTGCGCTCAGGATGACACTCGTAGACTTCTTCCAGTACGCTTCTCAAGAAGTTGCTTCCGGCGCCTTCTCGGGTTTCGGAACCGACTTCTTCGTTGTTGAAGAATGCGGCTACCTGGAAATCCTTATCTAGGGGTTTGCCTGCTGCAAAGGCTTCGGCAATGGCATGGCAGCTGCTCAGGTTGTCGAGGCGCCCCGAGAAAATCCATTCATCTTCGAGTCCGCCCAGTTGCGCGGGCTGTGCGTCAAAGAGCTGCACGTCGAAATCCAGCAGGGTGCCGCCCTGGGGAATTTCCCGTTGTAACATATCCGTAAACTTTGTACCGACGCTTGCGGTCCACAAGGCGTTTAGATCGGTCTGGGGGTTCACCTTGAGGCCGTCCTGGTTTACGCCACGGTTTAGGTGGACTGCCAGCTGCGGAATTCGAACAAGTTTGTTTCCGCGGAACAATTTTGTATGTATTTTGCCGTCAAGTTCGTAAGCAAGGAGCCCTCCATAGCCCAAGTCCCGGTCCAACCAGCTGGTGTAAATGGGGCTTCCGTAAATTTCAGGATGCAAAGTCTGGATCCCTGCTGCCGCATAATCCGGATTCGGGGTGATTTTTAGGGCCGGGAAATCCGTATGGGCAAGGGCGATCCTAAACTGGGAGTCCGAACAAATTTGTTTAGGGGCCCGTACGGCGATTAAAGCCCCTCCCCGTTCAAAAAAGCGGGTGTTTTTGTCACTTTTTTCGTCAAAGAGGGCTTTTAACGTCTCTACGGTATGGTAGGGCGTTACCGATTTATCCAAAAATTCGAGGTATTTCATACCCTAAAAATAGATATTACGGCGTTTTACAAGTATTTCGCATAATTTTTTTTACCTAATGACTTTGTAGCCAAGTCTTTAATCTATATTCTTGATATGGCTTTTAAACCATTAAAACGAATCAACTGGATGGAGATTTCCGGCCTTCTGGTCGGAATCTTCTTTACCGTTGCAGTAATGGTTTTTGGCATTGTCCTTTATGCAAAGTTGTTCTCGACCGGCATGATCGGTGTCGAGGAATACCACCTGCACAGTAACTTCGAAAAGGCTTTCGGCCTGCGTCCGGGAACCCGTGTCCAGATTAGCGGCGTGGATGTCGGCCAGATTGGTGAAATGGATGTCGAAGGTGAAGGTGTCAAGATCGAGTTCATTATACGTAAAGAATTCCAGAACTTGATTACGGATAGCGCTACGGTGTTCGCCATGCGCGACCAGAACATGATTTCGGCGCGCGTTATCAATATTGACATTCGCCGCGGAAAGGGCCGCGTGCTGGAAGATGGCGACTATTTGCCCCCCGGACAGGCCCAGGATATCGAAACGGTGCTTGAAACGGCAAACGAGCTTTTGGGTCGCGTGAACCAGCTTATCGATGCGGCCGATACGATTCTCGGTATGGCCATGGATACGGGAACGACCATTGGCGCCTTGTTCGGCTCGCGACTTCTGTACGACAACTTGAACCGTCAGCTTAATCGTCTCGATGACATTACCTATGTGGGCAAGAAGGTCTTGTTCCAGGCTTCAGATCTGTTCGATACCATGCAATACCATATCCCCATTTTGCTTGATAAGGTAGATACCATTGCGACGGATGTTTCCGGCTTAATGGGCGATATCAAGCCCCTGCCGCAAAAGGTGGACAACCTGATGAACAATGTCGATACCCTGATGGGCAGGGTGGACAACACCTTTGGCCGTGTTGATGGGCTCTTGAACGAAGTGGGCCTTGTAACATCGGGACTTTCGGACTTTATGGAAGCGACGGAGCAGACGCTCCAGAATGCAGACGACTTGATGGCGGGCGTTTCGAACATGTGGATTGTGAAGCGTTCTATGCCTAACAAGGATTCCGTGCCCTTTATGGTGGAGACGCTATGGTAAAGCTTAAGACGGCTATTATCGCGCTCCTTGCTGCGGGTTCCATTGCAAGCGCCTCTGATTCGGGCGTCTATTCTTTCCGTGCTCAAAGGTCTTTGGATAACGGTAAATTTGCGAAGGGCTACAACCAGCTTGAACGCGCCCTGCTCGCAAGCCGCAAAGAGGCCGATTTGCTTTCTGAAAGCCGCGTGCTGATTGCCATGGCGCAGATTCGTACCATGAGCCTGGATCTTGATTTTGCGGATTCCCTGCTTTCGGTGGTTCACGAAGATGTTCTTGACTTGAGTACTCAGGTGCAGTACATGAAGGTCAAGGTTGCGCTCTTGAATACTCGTGCAAAATACAAGGATGCCACAGCGATTTGCAATGGAGTCGATGAAAAGGATTTGAAGAAGGCCGATGAAACTGCACAGGCCGCATTCTACGGAGAATGCGCAATCGCATACGCCGCCTCACGCGACGATAACCGCGCACAGGAATCCTTAAAGATGGCCGGCAAGCGTTCCGACAAGAAGGGCGGATTCTACGCCTATACGGCTGCTCGCATGGCTGACCTTACGGGAAACAGCGAAGCCGATTCCCTTTATCGGGTTGCCGAAGAAAAATCGATCAAGGCGAATAAGCCTTATAACACGGCGACAATCCTCTATTACCGTTCCCAGCTAAAAAGCACCCCTAAAAAAGAAGCAGCGGAATTGAAGGCCCGCTGCAGGAATGCTTTTGAACTGATGGGACTTCCGAACAACTCCAAACGCTGCGCGGAATAATCGCAACGTCATTGCACTTCGTGCATGACCCTGCGAAAATAAAATGAGAGCCCACGAGTGGCCTCTCGCTTTATTTCCTTGTACGTCATTGCGCAAAGCGCATGACTGGTTCGCCTCGGTCATGTGCAAAGATGTTTGCACGCGACTCTCGGCTCCCACGTCATTGCGAGCTCTAGAATAGAGCGAAGCAATCTATTCATTCTTGTCTTCCCCGCAAAGGCGGGGATCTCCTTTTCTACCAATAAAAAAAGGAGGTATGGAAGCGAACATAGAACAATAATTAGTTCCATCTGATATTTCATAAAACAAAAAAAAGCACAACACCTGTTGAGCTTTTACATATGCAATCTTTTAATCAATTGCCTACTGAATCGAATCCAACTGTGAAAAAACCTCAAAAAGATTCTTTCACGGTGGGATTCGAACCCACAACCACCCCTTTCAGAGAAGAGCGCTCTTCCATTTAAGCTACGTGGACATAATCAGCCTATTAAACAAATAACACGTTCCGGTCAAACATATGTCATACTTGGCCTATGTTATTTTATGGCTGATAAAAATATACAAAATAAAAAAAACTTGTCAAGTTATGTTGTTGTATAAAATTCTTACAAAATATGATTAATGTGCTTAAAAAATTACGTAAAACAATGTTGTAAGAAATAAGTGAGCAAAATTATTCCGCCAAACGGAATGGTTTTGTATAAAATAATGTAAATATGTTGACGTAAACTTCCCTTAAACAGAGAAATAATAACATTTATCATCGAAAGAAGGAAAATATGTCTCCTGAACAGATCGCAATTGTTTTTGCAGTTTTACTTACGGCAGCGGCAATTATTACAGCGATATTTACCCTTAGCCTAATATATATTATCATTGCTCATATAATAATTTCTTTTGTAAAAAAGTGCTTTATTAAGTACGCTCATAAAATCATTTATATATTAACAGGAGAATTCCTTTTTAAAAGATTTTCAAATGGTGGAGATCTTGCTGTATGGAGAGCTCTGTATACAGGAACCATTATATCATTGTTCGTTATTTTTGCTCATTTTTTCGTATACTTCAACATTGAAAACCCGCTCAATGTAATAAAGGGCAATGGCTGGCAGTTTTGCGGGATATATGCCGCTGCCTACGCAACATTCTATGCAAGATTTGTAAGTCAATGGACATATTTATCCAATCTATACAACCAAATAAAAGAAGCTGAGCTAAATATTTATGATAACGCAAATAATAACAATGAAAAGGCGCTTGATGCCTTATACAGATGGATGGCGGGTTTTATAGAAGATGCAGAAACTCTGCACCTTGAAACAAAAACTCTTTTTGCAACGGTTATTTTAAATTGGAGTGACAAGTATCCTAAGATTCATGAATTCTATGACGGTTATAATCCTGACGCTATTATTAACGGAAATCAAACAAAAAATAAATTGTGCAACTTAACTGAAAAAATACGAAAAATCCATAAATTCAGAAAATAAATCCTTTGGTTTATATGTAAAGATATTTGCAACCAGTCGAAAATTTATCACAAGCAACCATTTGATAGATTTCATCACTTCATGGTTTCGTTTAGGGTAACTATCTGACTAGATAGCAGAGATGTCTACGAATTCTCGCAATGACAAATTGCGAGCCAACAATGCAATAATTAAAGACGATAATGCAGAGCCCTAAGCCCTACATTCAAAAATTTGTCTATAATTTCAATTATTTTGCGGCGGTTGTATCAGCAGAAGCCAACTCGCCATTTGCGTCCGCAGTGGTACTATCTGCAGCGGCTTTTTCCGCGGATTCTTTTGCTTTCGCTTCTTCCTCGGCTTTCTTTGCTTCTTCAGCAGCAATCTTTTCGTCTTGGATCTTCTTCATGGCGAGGAGTTCGCGGTAGACGATTGCCGGGTGGATTTTGCCCTCGGCTGCACCGTCGACAAGAGTCTTGATTTTCTGGTAATCAGTATCCTTTTCTGTATCCTTGCCGTAGAAATTGTAACCGAGCAGTTTGGTAATCTTGGTGTAGAAGCTCTTGCGGAACTTCTTGAAGCGCGGCTGCATTACATCGTTCAAGATGGTTTCGAGCGCTGTTTCCGTCTGCATGGAATCGAGCTCGAAGCTGCGATAGATGGTGCGGATATGGTCAGGAATCGTAGTGTCTGGGCTGTCGAAGTATTTGCGCATCACGTTGGCGGCTTCAGCCCTGTTGGGGTAGGGGCCGCGTGCAAGGCGAAGAGCGTAATACAGGGACAGTCGCCACTTTTCAGGATACACGCGGCTAGCGCGGCGCAGTACTGAGAAGTCCGAAGTATCGGGAGCGTCAATCGGAGTTACGCCGCCGACAAAATAATACGGAGTGTAGAACAGGGAATCGAGACTCGTCGAAAGTTCTGCTACGTGGCCGAGGTAAGCATATTCCTTACCGGTCAAGTAGCTTTCGCCAAGTTCCGTAAGTCCCTTGATCCAGAAGAGCCCTGCCACCGAGGCGTCGTGCCCCGCTGCCACATAATGCACCGTTGAAGCCTTCGGCAAGAAGGACTCGTCGAAGTTGGTACCGGGAAGCGGCTTTGCAAAATGGAAAGCCGCTGCGATAACCGCGATTGCGAATATGATGACAGCTAGGAAACGCATAACTTAGAAGTTGCAAGCCTCGGCGAGTTTTTCGAGAGCATCGATGCAGTCGTTCGCGAAGTTCTCGGGCTTACCGCTGCGTTGGTAGGCAAAGTTCAAGCCACTGGAGCTGTTGAGCACATGGAACTTGCGCTTGCCGCCGCCGTTAGCAATCGCGGTTAGCACGGTCTTGGCGTCACCGCCCTGACCGCCCGGTACCCCAGGAATCGAAACGCCCGGAATCAGGAACGGAATTTCGTGCTTGTGAGCGACTGTGTAAGCGGTAATCTTTTCAAGTTCTTCGGGGTGGGTTGCACCGACAACGGCACCGAGGTATCCGAGGTTGGCATCCCATTCCATAATCTTGTCAGCTACGGAGTAGAACGCTTCGGCAACGTCACGCGGATCGTCACTACGGGATACCGGCAAATCCTGGAAGTCATGGGCGCCCTTGTTGCTCGTGCGGAGCAACACGTATGCGCCGTTTTCAGAATTTTCGCGAATGAACGGGCCCACGGAATCGGCACCCATCCAAGGAGAAACCGTCACGGCATCTGCCTTATAGACATCGTAAGCGGCGGTCGCATAAGCGGCACTCGACTTACCGATGTCACCACGCTTTGCATCCAAAATCACCGGAATGCCTGCGCTCTTGTAATCGGCAATCAGCTGCTGCAACACGAGCATGGCCTGCACGCTCACGCATTCGTAGTAAGCGCTGTTCGGTTTCACCACGGCGGGCGTCACGTTGCGCTTTAAGGCGCATTCCAAAATTTCAGAATAGAAACGCTTGATCTTGTCTTCGGCGGAGCCTGCTGCACAGCACGGGTCGATCAGCTTCATGACCGGATCCATGCCGAGGCAAATCGGGTTGCCGCACTTGGCGATACGTTCTTCTAAACGAGCCTGAAAGTTCATTACTTAAGATCCTCTTGAATCTGGGCGGCTTCGTAGCTAAGGATACCGTGAGTGACGGCGACGTTCAAGGATTCGAGTTCGCTGCTCATCGGAATCTTCACCGTTTCGTCGGCGAGTTCAATGAAGTACGGGTTGGTGCCAGCACCTTCGTTACCCACGAGGAAAGCCATCTTGCGGAGCTTATTCTGCGGAATCTGGCGCAGAGACTGCTTGGCATGCAAGTCAGTAGCGATGATGGTGTAGCCCTTGCTGCGCAAGAAGTTGATTTGATCCACGAGATCCACGTCGAATTCAAAAGGCACGCGGAGGAAGGTTCCCGAGGAACCGCGCACGACCTTCGGATTGAACGGGCTCACGGTGCCGCGGCCAAGAATCATGCCATCGGAACCAAAGCCAAGGCTCGTGCGGAAAAGCGTACCGAGGTTACCCGGATCCTGCACGGCATCCACGAGCGTAATCACGCTGCGGCTAGATTCATAAACCGGCTTCTTGCTTGCGATGCGTGCGACTGCAACGATGCCCTGCGTCGTCACCGTCGAAGAAATCTTCTTCATCTGTTCGTCGGTGAGCACGTTCAACTTGATTTCGGCTTCGTTAATTTGTTCAATCAAAGCTTCGTCGTTAAAGGCTTCGGTCACGTACACGCCAATCACGAGTTCGCGGTGATTGTTCACGAGTTCCTGCACCACATGCACGCCTTCACCAAGGAAGCGGCCTTCGCGTTCGCGACCCTTTTCTGTGGTGAGAGCCAAAAGCTTCTTGTACCAAGGCGGGTTGAAGTTTGCATCTTCGCTCGCTTCGGCCTGAGCCACGCGTGCTTCGAGTGCGGCTTCGTCCAATACTTCTTCGACTTCTTCCTTCTGTTCTTCGGGGCGCTGGCGGTAAATCGGAGCACCTGCAGAAGCGAATTCGCGGCGCGGGCGACGGTCGCCAAAGCGCTTGTCACCAAAGGAACGGCGACCTTCGCGGCCTCCGAAGGAGCCACGGTCATCACCGTCGCGGCGCGGACGGCGTTCACGGTCAAAACGACCTTCGCAGCGATCGCCACGATCACGGTCACCGAACGGTTTCCTATCGCCAAACTTTCTGTCGCCAAAAGAACGACCTTCACGGCCACCGCGTTCTTCGCGGTCATCGTCACGGCGCGGACGACGTTCAGGCTTTTCGCTCACTCCGAACTTACGGTCCAGAGTCACTTTTACGGTGCGGTTTTTATTTTCTTCGCTCATACTTTTTCCATGATTTGTTTGGCGACGGATTCTCCGTCAATTTTCAAAAGCTTGAACAAGGCAGGAATTTCACCCTGTTCCACAAAATGGTCCGGCAGGCCAAAGCGTAGCAGGCGCTTGCCTTCAAGACCCAAGTCTGCAATCAGTTCAGCTATGGCTGAACCAAAGCCTCCCACTAGCGTGTTGTCTTCGAGCGTCACAATCGTCTTGTGTGCTTCAAAGAGCTTGCGGTAAGCTTCGGTATCAAGCGGCTTGATCACGCGAGCATCTACGACCGTTGCGCTCTTGCCGTTTTCGCGCAGCACAGCAGCAGTCTTCTTGAGTTCGTTCGTCATGAAGCCAGCACCCAAGAGCAGAATGTCCTTGCCTTCTTCCAGAACCTTCGGGAGTTTCACATCCACGGTTTCGGGAGCGGGCTTCAGGTGTTCTTCGAGGGCGGTCCCGCGCGGGTATCGAATCGCGACAGGTCCCTTCATGTCGATAGCCGCGCGCACCATGTCGCGCAGTTCGTTTTCGTTGCTCGGCGCCAAGATGGTAATGCCCGGCACCGTGCGCAAATAAGACAAGTCGAACGCGCCATGGTGGGTAGGGCCATCGGCCCCTACCAGGCCCGCACGGTCAAGCACCATCACCACATGCAAATTCTGCAAGGCGATGTCATGTATAATCTGGTCATAGGCGCGCTGCATAAAGCTCGAATAAATCGCAACGACCGGCACCACGCCATCGCAGGCAAGGCCCGATGCAAAAGTCAGCGCATGTTCTTCGGCAATCCCCACGTCAATCACGCGGTCCGGGAGTTCCTTCGCAACGATATCCATGCCGCAGCCCGTGGGCATCGCAGCCGTAATGCCGATAATGCGGTCGTCCTTTTTCGCCAGTTCCAACAGCGTCTGCCCGAACACATGCGTGAGCGACGGATTCGGACTCCCCGGAGAAAGCGGCAAACCGCTCTCGGGGTCGAAAGGTCCAATGCCGTGCCACTTGGTCGGGTTCTTCACTGCAGCGTCCAAGCCGCGTCCCTTTTCGGTCAAGATATGCACCAGGCACGGACCCGGCTGTTCCTTGACGCGCTGCAACAGCATAATCAGTTCGTTAATGTCGTGACCATCGATCGGGCCAAAGTAACGGATGCCCAGGTCTTCAAAGAAACGACCCGGCTTTACCACCGTCTTCGCGGCGTTTTCCGCCTGCAAGAACAAGTCGCGGAAGCGGCTTCCCAGAATTCCCGGCAAGCGCTTCATCAGGCGGTCCAAGTCCGAACGCATCTTGTTGTAGACCGGGTCCGAAATTACGCGGTTCAGGTACTTGCTAAAGTTACCCACGTTCGGCGCAATGCTCATCTTGTTGTCATTCAAGATGATGGTCATGTTCTGTTTGGAAAGGCCAGCGTTGTTGATGGCTTCGTAAGCCATACCACCCGTCATGGAGCCGTCGCCAATCACCGCCACCACACTGTTCTTGTGCTTAAAGTGGTCGCGTGCCACGGCAAAACCCAAGGCAGCCGAAATAGAGGTCGTCGCATGTCCGGCGCCGTAGCAGTCGTACTCGCTCTCGTTCCTCTTCAAAAATCCGGAAATGCCACCCTGCTGGCGAAGCGTATCGAAACGGTCAAAACGACCCGTCAAAAGCTTATGCACATAGGCCTGGTGTCCCACGTCCCACACAATCTTGTCGTCCGGGGCGTTGAACACGTAATGCAGGGCAAGCGTCAGTTCCACCACACCAAGGCTAGACGCCAGGTGACCGCCATGCTTAGCCACTTGACCAATAATGGTCTCGCGGATCTGCGACGCCAGGTGATAAAGCTCCTCGACAGAGCAATGCTTTATGTCCTGGGGGGACTTGATATTCTTAAGGTCCATTATTTAACCCTGGTAATGATGAATGCGGCAATGGAGCGCAGAATCTTGGTATCGCACTTGAGGCCATCCAGAGCCTTGAGCGATTCCTCGTAGAGTTCGTGCGCGCGTTCGCGGGACTTGTCGAGGCCCACGAGTGCAGGGTAAGTTGCCTTTCCCTTCTCGATGTCAGAACCGGCATCCTTGCCCAGTTCTTCGGTCGTTGAAACAATATCCAAGATATCATCCACAATCTGGAAGGCAAGGCCAATGGAGCGGCCATAGTTGCGGATCACCTTGATGTCGTCTTCGCTTGCGTTTGCAAGGCGAGCACCCACTTCCAAGGAGGCCTCAATCAGGGCTGCAGTCTTGTGATAATGGATGTAGTCGACAATTTCCAGGTCCACCTTCTTGCCTTCGCATTCGATGTCGATCATTTCGCCACCGATCATGCCGTAAGTGCCAAGGAGGTGTGCCAAAACTTCAATCGCCTTCGCGTTGCCGGTCTTGCCCATCAGTTCAAATGCCAGAATGCAAAGGGCATCGCCCGCCATCACGGCCGTAGCTTCGCCAAACTGCTTGTGGCTCGTGGGCTTGCCGCGTCTAAAGTCATCGTTGTCGATGCAAGGCAGGTCATCGTGAATCAGGCTAAAGGTGTGGAGCATTTCGAGGGCGCTCATGGCGTAGTCCACCGAATTGCCGGTACCACCGAACATATCAAAAGCGGCACGCACCAAAGCCGGGCGGAGGCGCTTTCCGCCAGCAAACATCGAATAACGCATCGCCTCGTGGAGCCTTTCCGGACGGTCGGCTACGGGCGGCAAAAATTCTTCAAACTTCTTTTCCGCTTCCTTAGAAATGCGGGAAAGGTAATCAAGAGCAACAGAGGCTTCTTTTTCAAGATTTTCCATAAGTACAAAGATACTTAATTTCGCCTATGTTAACAAGCCGATACATACCGAAATAAGCCGGAACAACCCCAATTCGGCGCCCCCAAAACTGACAAAAAACTTGCAATTTTGGGGATGGCGAAAACAAAATCCTAACCAAAACTTGATATTTCGACTGACTTTTGGACACTATTTTGAAGATTTAGCCGAGTTATAATGTTATAATTCGGCTAAATCGCGTAAAAAAGTAGAGATTTAGCCATAGAATAGGGTTGTTTCTCGGCTAAATCGTGTAATTCTGCACATCACTTGAACAAATCATCCATTGTGATGGACCTAGTAATCTTTCTCGCATACGCATTATTGCGCAGCCCACAAGATGTCACAAATACCGGAACTACGCTCTTTTTCGTTTTGGTGACCTTCTTGAAAAGGTCAATCCGTTCTTGGATTTTTGAAAAATACTCTTTGGTAATTTCGAATTCGGTCTGACAATATTTCATCTCGCAGACGTTTACAACCTTGTCACTACGGTCAATCAACAAGTCTATTTGAGCCCCCTTTTCGCCTTCATCCTTCTTGGCCCGATACGACCAAGAACAGGCTTCGTTTATGACACCATCTATCCCAAGCGAAGAGGCAATTTGTTCCAAATGATGAAGGCAAATTTTTTCGAACGCATAGCCGCACCATGATGAATACGCCACAGTCGATTGCATTTTCAGCCAATAATTTTTCGTGAAAGTCTTTTTGCCCTTAATGAAGCGGGAGTAGAACAACGTATAAAGATCAATCAGCTGGTAAAGCTTATCTTTGGAACTCTTGCCGAACGGCGTAAAACTCCTGATAAAGTCACACTCTTCCAATTCTTTGAGCATGGTAGAAACATTGCCATTATTCACAAGCCCGGCTTCATCTACAATTTCTTGACGGGTCATTCCATTTCCCTTGCGGGAAAGGCAATCAATAACAGCACTATATCGTGCCGAATTTTTGAAAAGAGACTTGAAAAGCCTATCGTACTCACCATCTAATTCCGCACCCCTGACAAAGCAAAGTTCGTTGACATTCTGCGCGACACTCTTTTCTTTTTCGAATAGGGAAAGATAATAGGGTACACCACCAAACGCCATATAGCATTCCATTATTTCGCTACGTTCGTATGCAAAGTCTTTCGCCTTAAAATACTGTTCAACTTCGTTCAACGAGAAGGGGGATATAAGCATCCTATGTGTCACGCGATTGTGTAACCCACCACGAGAATTGATTACCTTGTCCAGCATCCACGAGGTAGCCGAGCCGCAAACAATCAACTTGATATCGTTTCGATAACTTGCCCAGTTGTTCCAAAAATACTCAAGCGCCCCCAAGAAACCCGATTTGGGGGAATCCAGCCAGGGCAACTCATCAAAGAACAAGATTTTTGTCTCGTTTGCTGATGTTTCAAGAAATTTTGAAAGATATCGGAAAGCCTCAGTCCAATTTTGCGGAATAGAATCACTTCCACCGGCATCGACCAACGCATAATGAAAATTGAGCAGTTGCTGATTGAGTGAGGCTCCTTCACGCCCTGTAAAATGCAACAAAAGGCATTCGCGCAAAGCCTCCTTGATAAGGAATGTTTTGCCAACACGACGCCTACCGTACAAAGCGATAAATTCGGAGGAATCCGAATTCAGGTACTTTTCCAGGGAATCGAGTTGGGAGGACCTACCGACAATATTTTTTCTTGAAAGGACAATCTTGCTCATGTCCATAATATACATAAAAATCGAGATTTAGCCAAGTTATAAGGTTATATTTCGGCTAAATCGTAAAAAAAGTAAAGATTTAGCCGTTGAATAGGGTTATTTTTTAGCTAAATCGTAGGTTTCGAAGAAAATCGACCTATCGCCCCCACTTCTCGCGGAGTCATTTGCAGAAGAATTCGCAAGAGGTGAGGTCGTTTGCCTTGGTGTACTTGGCGGGCATGGGCAAGGTGAACGAAGCTCTAGTCAAATGGGTGATGTTCTTCGGGAATATTGCGTATGTTGAAAAGCCCAAAGCTCTCCAACAGATGATCTTGGAGTCCGCCAAGAGTATTGTTGCTCGGTATGAGTAATGGAGATTCCCGGTCAAGCCGGGAATGACATTAGGATAAATGATGCGCTCGGTTCGGTTAACTAGAACAATGCGCCGTAGAGCGTGATGTCATCGATGTAGAACTCTGTGCCGTCTGCTGGGAATATGTGGAGCTGCTTGACTACATTCTTCACGCCGCTCCAAGAGGTAAAGCAGGTTTCCGTCTTGGCGTTACCTACGCAGAGTTCTGCCGGATTCACGCTGATGCGCTTCCAGTCCTTAGAAAGCGGCATCCAATCGGTAGCGGCTTTAAGGCTCTTGGTATCGTTGATGTAGTTTTCAAGCGAGAGGCGAATGTTTCCGTCGCCCTTGGCGTAGAATACCACAGAATCGATTGCAGAGAAATTCATCTCATGTTCAAACATCGTTCCGATAAGCACCCAGGCGTAATCGTCATCGGCGAGTTTATACTTGCCGTGGAATACTTTGGACTTGCGGGTAGAATCGTATTCAACGCCATCGGCCACTTTCTTTGCCGGTGTAAGCGATGTGCCCTTGAAAAGCGCGTCCGTGTTCACATACCAGCCATCAAAGCCGCCTTCAAAGTCCTGCAGCACCATCACGGGGCTTGTGAACTTGGTGTTGTACGGGTCGGCGATAGCCTTCCATTCGGCATAAAGGGTTTTTGCACTATCCGGCATTACAAAGTAGATATCAAGCGAATCCTTTGCGGGCACGCTGGGCAGCACATAGGAGCCTGCGTTATTCGTCTTGACCAACAAATCGAGACCATAAACGCCAACCCACAAGAATTCTTCGCCGGAACGGAGTGTTACTTTACTCGAGACAGAGGCGGTTGCTTCCAGGCGGAGCGTGTCGAGCTTGGCGAGGTCTTTAGCCTTGTAAATCTTGGAGTAGGCAAATCCGTCCTTGGTAACCGTCAGGCGGTATTCGCCCGATTCAGGCCATTCCATTTCAAAACGGCCATTCTTGTCGGTGTGCAAGTCAGATTCCGCCATCGTGTTCTGCACGGTGTAATCCGTGACTTTAGCATCGACGGCGCGGAGTGCCACAGTCGCATACGTAGCCGGAGTGCCGTCCTTCAAGAGAGCCAAAACCTGCGGGAATTCTTCAGGTTCAACAGTATCCTTGTCGGCGGTATCCTTCGTAGTCGTATCTTCAGGAACCGCGGCGCGGTAATCCTGCATAATAGATTCCATCGGAGTTACAAAGAGGTCCTTTTCGCCTAGGCTCTTGTTGTAGCTTTCGTTGTAGAAATAGAGCTGCAGGGAATCGTTTGCCGGAATAGACGAAAGTGCGAACCAGCCGGCTTCGTCGGTTTTCACCAAGACGTCTGTACCCACAATGCCGACCCACACCGTAGACGATCCTTCTGGAATATCTACGACACCGGCAAGGACTGCGGTCGGTTCGAGGCGCACGGTATCGGGCTTTTCCGAAACACCGGCTTCAGCAAATTCGCTACGGGTCACCACTCTGGAGTATGCTACGCCATCGTGTACCACTGTCAAGCGGTACTTGCCATCGGCAGGAATATCCACCTTGAAGTTGCCCTTTTCATCGGCATAGGTATCTGCATTTACCAAGGCGTTCACTTCGACTGCAGACTTTTCCTTATAGTCCACTTTGCGGAGAGCGACCGTTGCGTAAGACGCGGGCTGCCCATCAACAAGGGCAAGTCCGTTCGTTGTAATGCTACCCGGGCCTCCGGCGACATCTTTATTGGAACACGCAACCAAACCCGCTGCGGTCAGCGAGAGCAAAGGCAAAAGAAAGAGCGATTTTCTCATTTTTCTTTCTCCTTTTCCTTTAGGGGTTTGGTAAACGCCAGGGGGAACATCTGGATGTTCAACTGGAATACCGTGTCGTCATCCGTTCCTTCCTGAGATAAACGTAGTAAATCTTCGCGGAAAGCGTTAATCTTTTCGCGCAAGAGCTGGATATCGTCCATGCAAAAAGTCATGGTGACCGTGCTGATGTCCCTGAGGAAGGGCTGATGCCTGTCCAGGGATTCGTCGGCGAGGCGGATTGTTTCGTGCTGGAATGCACGTACGGCCTGGGAACGCCAGTTGCCACCGGTAGATACAAAGGTATCGTTCACCTTCCAGTAGCCGTCGCGGTCGGTCGAAATCATGTTGAGGTCGGCGAGCAGCTTGACTGCATCGCGGGCCTCTTTTTCGGTAATGTTCGGGGTGCAGCTTTCTGCCAGGCCCTGGTAGTCGTCTTTGAACTTGCAAATTCCAATTACCGAGCGTATGGCGTTGTAGTACCAGTGACGATAAAATTCAAGTTCCTTCTTTTGCAACAACTTAAGAGAAACGCCCTTCAGCGCTTGCATGCGTTCGTAGTGTTGCAATGCGTCGGCATCGGTCTTGGCGCGGCCGAAGTATACCATTTCGGCCCAGTAGTCGGCTTCTTTGCCTTCAAGTTCGAAGAAGTCTGCGGCGGGCTGTATCAGACTAAGGGGCAAGTGGATCTTGCCCTGCGAAACGCGAAGAAGGTTGCCGGGGTCGGCTCCCATTTTCATGGCCATGTAACGCCAGGAAATAACAGTCTTACGCTGCTTAAAATCCTCAAAAGCATCCCTTAGCCATTCGCGATAGTCCGTGTATTCAAAAATCTTCTTCATAACTATAAAGATAAATCATTGACTATCAAATGCCTATGTGGTGAAATTAATCTCCGTTGTGGAACTTTACAACGATTTTGAGGTCCTCGTCGCAGGTCGCCTGCCAATGGCATTCGGACTTGTCCATTATGGATAAATCCCTGCAAATTCCTTTAAATTCGATGATTTTGTCGTTTTTGGGGCTGCGTCCGTAGGTGACCTCGTAGCTCAGTTCGCCTGCGGTGGAGGCCTGGACCGGGGGTTCTGCCATCAGACGGGCCGTGAGCAGAATCACACAGTCGTCCTTGCGGGGCATTTGCGATTCGTCTTCGCCTTGTGCCAGGGTCCAGTGCATCTGGAGCGGCTTGAAGTCTACTTCAGGTTCTTTCTTGGCACAACCAAACAGCAAAAATGCTACCAACAAAAAAAGCGCAACTATGGATTGCTTCGCTGCGCTCGCAATGACGTTTTTCATGATTCTAATTCCGACAAATGCGTAGGCCGAGCGTTGCAGAGCTGCTTGCAGATCTATAACTGAGGCTAGCATTTGGCACTTGTGCAATTCTGAATTCCGAATTCTGAACTTACCGGGTATGGCGGAAGGTCGCGCTCGTGACGCGGTTACGGCCATTTTCCTTAGAGGCGTAAAGGGCCTTGTCGGCGCGTTCGAACAGGCGCTTCGGGTCTTCGCCAGCAATCATTTCGGCAATACCGAAGGAGCAGGTAACCTTCTGTTGCTTGATCAGCTGGGTGTTCTCGATAGCCATACGGAGCTTTTCGGCAAGGAACTGGGCGTTCTGGATAGGCGTGTCGCCGCACAGAATCACGAATTCTTCGCCACCCCAACGCACCAGGGCGTCGGTATTACGGATCTTGCTCTGGATAAGCTTTGCGAGGTTCACCAGGACTTCGTCGCCCACCATATGGCCGTAGGTGTCGTTCACGTGCTTGAAGTGGTCGATATCCAGAATCACGAAGGAGACCGGGCTATCGTTCTTCTGCAAGTTCTCCTGTTCGCGCATGAGCACGCTACTAAAGCCCGCACGGTTGAGGCAACCCGTAAGCGGGTCTTCCTTGCTGGACTTTTCGTATTCGCTCTTTTCGATTTCCAGGGCGCGCAGGTTCTTTTCAAGCTCTTCACGCTTCTTTCTGCTTGCAGTGCGTTCGCGGCTGTAGTCGAAGAAGCGGATCATGAGGATTACGAAGAAGGTGATGAACCAGAGGGCCACGAGAGCCGTCGAAAGTTCTGCCTTCGAGATCTTCTTGCCCTTAAAGCAGAGTCCCTTGATTTCGAGCGTTCCGTAACCGAGCGGGGCGTTGGTGCCTGTCTGGATTTCGATCAGCGGGACGTTAGAAAGGTCTACTCTTGCGTTGTGGACGTTGATTTCGTTCTGAGCCACCCACCAGCTTGCTACGCGGAATTCCTGCGGAACGAACACGGCGGGGTAGGTTTCTTCGAGCGGGAAGAATTCAATTTCGTTGAACTTGAGGGACAGCTCGTCGTCGGGGCGGGAGAAGGTGCTGTCGTAGCCGCGCATGTAGAGACGCACGGTTCCTTCGCCACGGGGCTTTACCCAAACAAAAATACTGTCGAACTTGGAAAGGTCCTTGCCGCGGGTCTTGCCGTCGCCCAGGAAAATCTTGACGCCCACGTAGGGGTAGGCGTAGCCTTCCTTAAGTTCGTAGTCTACGATAATGGAGGAATCGGTACGGGAGAGCTTAACCGCCGAGGCGCCACCATCGGCAGAGTCCGTTTCTGCAATGAGGTACGGATAGTCGTGCAGGTACAAAGGCTCAATAACGTCAAGTCCATTCTGATGCGCAAAAAGTGCTATGACCGTAATTGCCAAAAGCACAAAAATCAGAATGTTCATCCTGAACAAAACGTATATCTTCTCAAGTATCCTAGACATAGGTGTAACCTGCCAAAATCCTCAAATTAAATATACAAAAAAGACAAAAAAAGCAATATGCGCATCAAAAAAGTGTGCGCTCTAAGACATAAATATGTAAAAAAAAGTCCGTTTGTAGGAAAATTTTAGCGAGTGAGCCATCTTCCGAGGCGCCCAATCACGGGTCGAATGGCTTTTGCCATGTCCTCGTGTGAATGTATGTCAGGGTGTCCCAGGAGTCCCACATTTGCAGTCGTGAGGGTCGTGAACTCCAGATCGGTCTTTCCGGCGGCAATTTCGTCGTCATAAATGGCCTTGATTGTGGGGGTCAAGTCGTCATTTGGCCAAACTTTGGTGGACAAAAGCAAAAATTTGACTCCCGGATGGGCCTTGCGGAGTTTTTCCAGCAGGCTTGCATAGGCTTTCTTGAAGGCTTCGTGACTTGCGTAGGGCGGATTCCCCTGAAAGTCGTTGATTCCGATAAAAAGGACTATGACCTGAGGATGGAAAGTGTCAAAATCATAGCGGATGGAGGATTCTGCGATACCGTTTGCCAGGTCGCCGGGAGCTTCGCCCGGGACGGTGAAATCGTACAGGCGGGGAATCGGCCACTGCGGTACAATGTTGTCGTAGTTGCGTACAAGGCCGCGTCCGCTGAATGCGTTTACCTGAAAATCTGCCTTGTAGCCGTCGGCAATCAAGAAGGCGTAGCTCTTGGAGGCGTTGGTCTTTTCGAACACCAGGGATTCGTCCTGACCGTTCTGGCCTTCGTTGCCGAAGCCTACCGTAAAGGAATCGCCAATGAATTCGATTCGACGGTTACCTTGTTTCGGGGGTTCTTCGAACTTGCCCGATTTGTCGGTGGCTACTCTGTATAGGTGGATTCCGCCGGGGTTGCTCTCGCTGATTTTGATTAGGCGGTAAACGTGCGAACCTGCACTGCCGGTCGTTTTTACTTTATACACATTCCGTGCGTTTGTTGTAAACACGGCGATTTCTTTTCCGTCTTCATCTAAACGGAAGCGGGCTTCGCCTTCCAATTCGAATTCCAGGGACTTTGCCGCGGCCTTAAACTGTACCATGGCGGCAGGGGCGCTTGTGCGGCTGTAAACATTCCCGTGTTCCCATCGGCCACTAAACAACAGGTTCTTAGAAAACTCGTTCACGGAGACCTCCGCTCCAAAAGAGAAAGACGACAAAAGGGCGCAACCCGCCAATGCCGAGTAAATCCAATTCAAACAACGCATAGGGGAATAGTAGTAAATGTGGAATGTGGAGTGTGGAATGGGGAATCTTTTCTACATTATCTTACATGGCTTTAGGTCGGTTAAAATCGGTTGGGGTCTTTCTTGCTACAGCATACGCGTTGCTGCTGGGGGTTTCCGCATTTGCCGGAAACGATGTCGCGACAGACCAAAAGCCGGTCGTGCAAAAAACCGATGCACAAAAGCCCGAACCCGGCTCCCCCGGCGACACGCTCACGCGTGAAGACGCCCGCATGGCGTTGCTGGTTTACAAGCTTCTCGACAAGGACGGCAAAATCAAGGGTGCCGATATCAAAAGGGGTGAAGAGCTTTACATGCAAAACTGCAGGGCTTGCCACGGGAATGACGGCCATCGTTTCAACTTTTCGCGTTACTACGAAAAACCGGCATTTATCGGGGATCGTGCCCGCGACGACATGCCGACTTTTTGGTACCAAATAAATTTCGGTGATATAGAACGCGGCATGGAAGCCTACATCGACGAGTTCCCGTTGCAGGACCTCATCGATATCGCAGGCTTTGCCCAGACGTTGCCCTGATTAGGGCTGGTGTCCGTTATAGACCTTGACTTCCTGAATAAACGAAAGTTCCAGCAGCTCGGGGACTTCGCTTCCGTAAGGCTGGATTTCGATGGTCTGGGGAGACTTGGCAAGCTTGAGAGCGTGCACAAAGAAATTCCTTTCGACTTCGCTTTCGCCGCGCTTGGTCGGATTCTTCACCTTGGCGCCGATGAGGGCGCCCACGGTCTTGGCGTAACGCAAAACCTTCACCAGGTCGAAGGTGCTCAGTTTCTGGTAGTTGTTGCCGTACTTGGTGGAGTTCAGCGCGGTCTGCAAGGTTTCGGAATTGGCGGTGTCCTTGAGCTCGTAATCCGGGGCCTTCGCTTCGGGCCATCCGGCGGCAAAGTCCTTGCGCCATTCTTCGGTGGGGGCGCTGGAGCGGTTCACGTTCTTGCGTTCTACGAAGGGGCAGTAGCCGTAGTTTGTAAGGATGTCGAAGGCGCGGGATTCCATATCGGGATTAAGCACGAAGCCGTAACCCGGAATGAATTCGTTGGTGCATTCCATGAACTGCGGGAAGCGGGAAAGTTCGTTCAGTACGTCAGCGTTTTCGATTTTGAGCAAACGAACGGTTTGCACTCGGGCGCCGTAGTAAGAAGAGTTCCATTCGGCAATGGTGGAGTCTACGTTTACAGGCGGCTTGATCCAGCCCTTGAAATTCTCGATCTCGGATTCGGCGATACCGCACTTGAGACCGCGAATGTAGCTTTCGCGGTTCAGGGAGAATCGGAGATACACTTCGTCGTTTTCGACCTTGCTCAGGCAGGCGAGCATCAGCAGCACTCGCGGAGATGTTCCGGTGGAGGCGATGAGCTCGAAGTTCGGCAGGCAGGAAATGTTCTGTTCCGGAATGGATGCGATGGAAGATTCGATCCAGTCGCGGCCGGCCTGTTCCAGGGTGACGGCGGCAATCTTTCCGCCTACCATGGTGAAGCGGACAAGGCCCAAGAGCCAGAGTTCGCGGAGCGGGCGGGGCAGGTATTCCCATGCGACCAGGCCGTCTTTTTCTTGCAGGCGGAAGGTGGGGTCCAGTACCCAGAAAATAGAAGTCGCGATAGGGGCCGTCTTCGGCTTGTCCAGCATTTTGAGAAGGCGGATGCAATGGGTGCGGTCGCCGCGGAAGCGTTCCTTGAGCCACCAGGAGACAAGGTCCTGGTGCAGGCGGAAGCCGTTCTTGCGAATAAATTCAAGAGCCTTTTCGGTGGGAACGAGGCAGGCGTCTTCCTGTTCCAGCCAACCGTTGCCGGTCAGGAAATTGAAAATCAGGGACAGCTCGTTTTCGGCAGTCTTTTCGGAAATGCGCTTTGCTGAGGTGAAGGCGTCGGTACAAATCTGGTAACTGCGGCGGTGCAGCAGGTTGCTGTTGTTGACCTTGAGCTCGCCAGTCATTGCAAATGCGAGAACTTCGCAAATGTGCCAGTCGATCAGGTTCTGGTAGAATGCGTCGGCGCCTTTAATTGCGGGAGCGTCTTCTAGCGGTGTGCTGAAGACATCGATAAAGTTTGCAAAGCCGTAATACACCGAGGTGTTTGTAGAGGGGCTGCGCCACAATACATACTCGCGGCACATTTCGAGCAAGAAGTTCTGCAGTTCGCGACACTTGCTTACGGGAACCGTCAGGCGAAGTTCGTTAAAGGTAAGGCCTCTAGATGCGCTATTGTAAATCAAAACCATGCAGTTGCGCTGCCACGGTTCCATTTTCTGGAATAGTCCTGCAACACGATTCTTGTCGTTGTAAAAACCGAGTGTCTCGTCTTGGATAAGAGCGTTGTTCAGCAAGCCCTTGTGGCCAAATGCTTTCGCGTGTGCGTTGCGAAGCAGCGGTTTGGACATCCCTTCAAAAAAAGCATTCAAATCAAACATCGAGTCAACCTTTATTGGGGAGCCAAATATAGTAAAATTATTTGCGGTGTGGCATCTTACGTTTCTCTGTCCGCTTGAGTAAGCCAGTCAAAAATCGGAAAAATTTCTCGGAACGGGAGTTGTCCTGTTTTCCGCGCCGGAGAGTAATGACGATATCGCGCTTGAATTCGGCATCGGTAATCTTGAGAAGGCGAATGCGGCGGTTGTTGATGCGGCCCCAAGAGAATTCGGGCCAGAACCCCACGCCGATTCCGCTTGCAATGGCGTCTTTTACGGCGAGGGCGTTGTCGCTTTCGAAGATGATGTGGGTTTTGAATCCTACCCGTTCACAGTATTCGTTACAGATGTTGCGCAACTGTTTGGAGCCGTAGAGTCCGATAAAGTTTGTTGCTTGCAGCTCTTTGAGCGAAATACTGTCGCGCTTGCGGTATTGCGATATGTTGGGGACTGCAAGGTAGATGTTTTCGGTGCATACGAAATTTTCTTCGTCGTCGGAACTGTACTTTTGCGCCGAGTCCTTGAAGTTTGCGTAAGTGCGGACGCAGATATCGTAAAGGGTGGTCTCTTCGTTTTGCACCAGGTTGAATCGGAGGTCGGGATCGTTCTGCTTATATAGTATAACGGCGTTCGTCACGAAGGTGGAGGCAGCGAGAACGTTTAGGTTTACCGTTGCCGATTGTTCATTTTCCATGGCGCGAAGCTGTGCCGGGAGTGCTTCAATATCTTCGTAAAGGGGCTTTACTTTCTTATAAAAATATTCCCCGATTTCGGTAAGCTTGATGTTTCTGCCTTGATTTTTAAAGAGCTTTACGCCCAGTTCGTCTTCTAGTTTATGCAGGGCGTGTGTGAGCGCAGGCTGCACAATACATAGGGTCTTGGCGCTTTGGGTCACGTGTTCTGTACGGGCCACTTCCAAAAAATATTTTAAATGTGTAAGTTCCATACAATTTTCTTATCTAATTTAATCTATCAAAATAATTGATGATTTAAATATAAATAATCTATTAGACAATATAAATCGAGAGTTCTAATTTTGCCCACGAAAACAGAAAAGTCTGAATCAAGTTCGGAATATTGAATTGCAAAAAAAGGAGCATTTATGAAAAAGATCATTGCAATTGCCGCTGTCACCATCTTGACCCTTACCGCTTGCGAACAGGCAAATACCTGCAATTACGATTCCTCTGCAAATACGCTTTCGTGCTCTGAAAAGACTTACAAAACTTCCAATCTCGGCGGAAAAATCTGGATGGCAGAAAACATGGCCGTGTACATTCCCGATTCCAGTGTCTGCTACGGAAACGATCACGTGAACTGCGAAGTCATGGGCCGCCTATACACTTGGAGTGCGGCGACAACAGGCCTTTGCCCCAAGGGCTGGACCATTCCGACCCGACAGGATTTTAAAAATGCTTTCGGGAATACGTCTACTGCGGCTCTTAAGGAAAGCGACTCCTTTAAAATGCAGTTTGCAGGTTTCCGCTACTATGACGGAAAGTTTGCCGACAAAAACGAAAGCGCCAGTTTTTGGACTAGCGACAGCTATGACAATTCCAGGGCCTATTTGGTTCGCGCCACCGATTCCACCATTACTTACGAGCACTTTAATAAGAATATTTTTGCCTCTGTCCGTTGCGTAAAAGAGTAAATTTAAAGACGGAGGGATAAAATGACTTGGCTAGTAGACTTATTCACTAAATCCTCGGTGGGCCAACAGGTCTTGGCGATTGCCATTACGGCGGCGCTCGGCCTGATGATCGGAAAAATCAAGGTCAAGGGCATTGGCCTGGGAAGCGCGGGCGCGCTCTTTGTGGGCATTGCCCTGGGACATTTCGGGCTTCGCGTGGAACCTAACGTGCTCCATTTTATCCAGGAATTCGGATTGATTTTGTTCGTGTACACCATCGGTATGCAAGTGGGACCCGGATTTATCGATTCGATTCGTCGCCATGGACTTGTGCTGAATGTTCTTTCGACAAGCGTGGTGTTGCTCGGTGTTGTAGTTACTTTATGCCTTTACTTTTTTACTGATATGCATAACAACGTACCCGTGCTCATTGGGATGCTTTGTGGCGCTGTCACAAATACGCCCTCCCTAGGAGCCGCTAACTCAGCCTTTGCCGCGGCCGGGGTGGACACATCTTTGACGGGTATCGGGTACGCTGTTGCATATCCGTTTGGCGTTATCGGAATCATTCTGGTAATGATCCTTACGCGAATCATCTTTAGGCAAGACCCGAACGAGGCCGCTGAAAATTATTCCGCAGAAATCGCAGCTCACAGCAAGGAAATCGAATCTTGCAGCCTTACGGTAGAAAATCAGAACTTGTACGGAATCATGTTGAAGGACATTCCGGACTTGATCGAAAGCGGTGTGGTGATTACGCGCTTGATGCGGGGCGGAAATATCTATACTCCGAACGGCCAAACGGTGATTGAACAGGGCGACAAAGTACATATTGTGGGCATGCCCGAAGCCGTTGCTGCCATGGAAAAAATAATTGGCCATAGGCTTGAAAAGCCCATTACGCAAGAAACGGGCGATGCTGATAAAAAGATTGTCGTCAAGACGATCTTGGTGACCAACAAGAAAATTCTGGGCCGCACCATCGGTTCCTTGGCCCTTGCGGAACGCTACGGCGTGAACATCAGCCGGGTGGTACGCAGCGGATTCAAATTTACGGGCCGCCTCGATTTGCGAATCAAGTTTGCTGATAAACTCCGCGTCGTCGGTACTGCAGAAGGTATCGAGGCCGCGGCGAAGGAACTGGGCAATTCTTTAACAGCACTGGATCATCCAGAAATATTGCCCGCGTTCCTGGGCATCTTCCTGGGAGTCATTGTGGGCAGCATTCCTATTGCACTCCCAGGGATGCCGACCCCGCTTAAGCTGGGTCTCGCCGGCGGCCCCCTCATTGTAGCTATCGTGCTTAGCAGAAAACGCAAGATTGGTCCGCTGAATTTCTTTATGGCCAATAGCGCAAACCTGATGCTCCGCGAATTCGGACTTACGCTCTTCCTGAGCTGCGTGGGCCTAAATGCTGGAATCAAGTTTTTCGATGTTCTTTTGAACGGAGACGGTCTCCACTATATGGCGTTGGCGGCGCTCATCACCTTTATTCCGATAGCGATTGTTGCTGTGGTAGGACATTTGGTCTTTAAGGTAAATTACCTTTCGCTCTGCGGCGTGCTTGCAGGCGCCACCACCGACCCGCCGGCACTCGCCTTTGCTAATGGCCAGGCCAACAGCGAAGCGGTCAACATCGGATATGCCTCGGTCTATCCGCTCACCATGCTGCTGCGCATCTTGAGCGGCCAGGTGCTCGCGATACTGCTACTGCAAGCGATGTAAATAGAGCCGAACGGTCTTTAAAAACTGTTTTGTACTCCCTCGAACACTAAACGACCCTCCTTGCGGAGGGTCGTTTTCCATATACGCTTGTGAGCTCAGGTAAAATTACATGCTATAAATGGTCTTGATAAATGTGCAGGATTCTTCTGCACCTTCTCCATAGAAGTACATCGTAATACCCTGTTCAGCAATTTCGCATGCATAGCCGCCAGCGGGGCAGGATTCCACGAGAGTTTCGCCTTCTTCTGCCTTGCATTCGGATGCAAGAGCTGCAGGGCCTTCTACACATGAGCTTTCCTTTGAGCAGTAAACCTTGTCGCCGCCAGCAACAGGGCCAGCGCCCGGACCGGCAGGTTCTTCGGCAGCACCCGGGCCGGCAGGTTCTTCAGCGGCACCCGGGCCGGCGGGTTCTTCAGCGGCGCCCGGGCCGGCGGGTTCTTCAGCAGCACCCGGACCAGCAGGTTGTTCGGCGGCGCCCGGTTCTTCAGCGGCAGCAGGGCCTTCGCCAGCGCCCGGTTCTTCACCGGCGGCAGGTTCTTCACCGGCCGGAGCAGCATTTTCGCAAGCGGCGAGAGGACCGGTAATCAGGGATCTCCATGCATTCACGCCATCGCACTGCATCGTGTCATTCTTGTCTTCAATGTAAATCTTGGCGCACTTGTTCACTGTTGCGGAACATTCATACTTGTCGATGTCCATGAAGGTCGGAATGCTGGCCGGAGCTACGTTGGAATCCGATGCACCAGAGGAACTATCGTCGCCGCAAGCAACGAAAGAAGCCATTGCAATAGCGGCCATGGGAAAAAGAATCTTTTTAGAGAACATTTTGTTTACTCCTTGGTTAAATAAAAGTGTGTCGACAAAATAGATTAAAATTTTTAAATGTGGACATTTTTTTCGAAAAAAATCTTGACAAGTGTGAGATTGCGCAAAAATAAACCCCCAAATGAGGACTCATTTAGGGGCTTAAACGTTGTTTGTATGAATCTATTTACAAACTAAAAGAACTGAGGCGGCCAACGCGGGTTCTTCGAGGACATATCGATCTTGTAGAAGTCCTTTTCGAAACGGCCGTCGTCCATGCCGTACATCTGCATCACGTGGCGAGCAATCCACTTACCGAGCTTGAGCACGGTGAGCTTCTTGCGCAAGCGACCCTGGCAGTCACGGTTCATGATATCCGGGAGCGTAGAGGTCGTGAGAATTTCGTCGATAGCCGGGCTGTTGAGCTTTTCGCGAGCTTCGGCACTGGTGTGGAAGTGAGTCACGCCGAAGCACACGCGGTTCGGGTTACCCTTCTTGATGTGTTCGCAGCACTGCACAATCGTCGTACCGGTACGCACCATGTCGTCGAACACGATTACGTCCTTGCCTTCGATTTCTTCGATGCTGATGTCGGAAAGTTCCGGGTTGAAAGTCATGCTGATTTCGCGTTCGCCGGTACGCACCTTGTCCATCACCACGCGCTTGCATTCGGGGAGCTGCAGGGCATCGTAAACGGCGTTCATGAACGGGCGTGCGCCCTTGTCCGGAGAGACGATCACGAGGTTGTTGCCGTCCTTACCGGTCTGCACAAAGTTGCTGCTCTTGATGTAGTGAGCGTAAACGTCAGTCGGAATCAGGTTGTGGAAGTGACCTTCGAAAATGTCGTTGAACAGGTTCTGCACCTTGATGCTGTGGTTGTGGACTGTCACCACGGCATCGACACCGGACTTCTTGAGGAGTTCGGCGTAAAGAAGGCTCGTGAAGGCCTGGCCATCGAACTTCTTGAGGTCAATATCCGGGCGGTCCTTTTCGAGTTCACCGATACGGTGCGGGCCGCGGTCCTGGGCACTGTAGAACAAATCGGGTTCCACAAGCACCACCTGTTCGGCACCGTTATCCTTAGCGGCGCGGGCCAGAATGCAGTTACGCATGGCGTAGTCGTTACGGCTGCGTTCGTGGTTCGAGACCGAGCAAATCAAGACAATCTTGCCTTCCAAGCGACGGCCAATACGCTCCATGTCATCCACGTCCAACATGTAGCGGGGGCAGAATTCGGAGTTAGCGAAGGTCTTCAAAGAGACCACGTCGGAGATATCTTCACGAAGACCGATGTACTGTGCCATGTCGATGGCAAACGGGTCGTCGGTGAAGTTGCCGGTCACGATAAAACGATCTGACATATTTGCGCCTTGATTTGGGGGTTTAATTTTTGGTAACACAAATATAGATAGAATCTACCGCAGTTTCAACTTACAATAGTCTTCTAAAAGGGGTTTGCCTAATTTTCTACATCCATCACGCAGCGGACGGAAACAAGGGTATCGGTTCCAAAACCATTAATGTTACCGTCGTGAGTGAAGAACATATGGTTGTAGCCATCCATTTCGGCAAAAATCGCCATGGTATAAAGATTGGTGGCCGGGAGCATGGAAAATCCGAATTCGTCGCTCGTTTCGATGGAATCCGGATAAAGCTTATACCAAGCATCCTTCGCAAAGAGTCGTTCGGGCTGTTCTTTATTGTTGATGCGGGTCAAGGTTGTCAACGCACCCCATTCCTTATAATCGGGGAGATGCCAACCGCTAGGGCACAAACCCGCCGCCTGAGCGGCACCCTTGGTGTAGAGACGGCCGAACTTTTCGCAGGACGAGTCTTCATCGTTAAAACAGGAACTCTGCCCGTCGCCGGTGTTGTAGTTCAGGTTCTGGGCCATCCACGTGTTTTCACCGATAACAACCGTCTTGTAAGTCTGGCCATCGCGGGAATCTTCAAGAGTTCCGTATTCAATTGTCGGATTCAAGTAGTCCCATGCCTTGGTGCGTGTTTCAGTTTCGGCTACCATCTGGCTGGTTGTTCCGGTTTCGCCTTCCTTGTTCCGCAGACAGCGTACACTGAATCCCAACGGAATAAAGTAGTCATAGCCGCCAACGTAATGCCCCATAGATTCTTTATCGATAGCGTAATAGCCTAGCATATCTTCATAACCGGGCGACGGATTGTAATCGTATGCGAGCAACAAAAACTGGTCCCGGGATTGGAAATCTTGCTTGGGAGATGGGGCCAGGCCAAAGCCATAAGCGTCGTGATAAGAAAAATCATTTCCCCAGGCGTTATCCTTAAAAAGGAACCTTATGCCTTTTTTGCCGCCTGCTGCGCGGAAAAGATTATACCACTCGCTTACTGAAGGAACGTGCCAGCCCGAAGGACATACGCCCTGAATGGGGGTCTCGACATCGCAAAGTTTTTCGTATACGCAATGGGTTGAACTGGTGTCGTAAACGGTGCCGAAAGAATAGAGTCGGCCATTTTCTTTGCAGTCATCCTTCTGGATGCAAAAACTGTTATGGGTGGCAAAATTCAAGTTCTCCGCCATCCATTCCTGGTTCCCGATGGTGATGGTTCTATAGACCTTTCCGTCGCGGGCATCTTCGAGGGTGCCGTATACGCAGTTGTTTACTCCGTCAACATTGCATTGTTTTGCTCGTGTATTATCTATTTCTTCACCCTGGTTGGCTCCGGCATTGCTGGGGGATGATTCGCTAGAATCATTGCCACAGGCCGCAAAGACAAAAGGCATTAGGCAAAATAAGACTTTTAAAACAACGTTTTTCATGCCTGCAAATTTAAATAAAAACCGACGGAGAGAATCCGTCGGTTTTAAAACAATAATAAGCTTTATGATTGAATTAGAAATCGATAATTCTATCGTTCTGCATAAGCTGTTCGAACGTCTGGCGTTCGCGCACCACCTTCAGTTCGCCGTTCGTGTACATGGTCTCGGCGGCGTAGCGGCGGCTATTGTAGTTGCTGCTCATGGCGGCACCGTAGGCACCGGCGTCATGGAGAATCAGCAGGTCGCCGACCTTGGCCTTCGGGAGCTTGCGCGTCACGACGAAGCCGCCTTCTTCCTGGGTGAACACGTCACCGGATTCGCAGAGCGGGCCTGCAACGACGGCATCGACCGTCTCGTTCAATTCGCGACCGTCACGGGCGATGATGGAAATGCCGTGATAGCTGCCGTAGAAACTCGGACGCACGAGATCGGTAAAGCCAGCGTCTACCAGGTAGAACAGGTTATTGCCCTGCTTCTTGACGGCGCGGATTTCTGCCATCAGGTAACCGCTTTCGGCCACCAGGTAGCGACCCGGTTCCACTTCAAGGTGAACCTCGTGGCCGATGCTCTGCTGAATACGCTTGCGTGCGTCGTCCCACAGCTTGTAGTAGGCGTTCACGTCGATGCGGTTGCCCTTGTCTTCTTCGTGGTAAGGAATCGGTAGACCGCCTCCTGCACTGATAGTGCGCAAGTGGCTACCCAGGCGGCGGCTAGCGTCGACCATGGCATCGCAAACCTGTGCAAGGTGTTCAAAGTCCGTACCGGAACCGATGTGCATGTGCAGGCCTGTAATCCACATGCCGTTGGCCTGTGCAATCTTGATGCAGTCCTTGATCTGTTCGTGCCAAATGCCGTGCTTGGAAAGATCGCCACCGGTGTTGGTCTTGCGGGAATGGCCGTGGCCAAAGCCCGGGTTTACGCGGATGGTGAGTTCGGACTTGACGCCGAAATCAGCGAGCTGTTGGATCATGTCCGGCGAGCCCACATTCACGGCGATGTCGTACTTCTTCACCAGTTCAAGAGCGTCTTTGTCGAAGATGTCTGCAGTGTAGACAATTTCGGGAGCCTTGCCTTTTTGCTGGCCTCCCTTGAAGCCGGCCTTGAGGGCGCGCACAATTTCGCCGGCAGAGACTGCATCGACAACGCAGCCGAGCTTGCGGATGAGCGAAACCACGGAAAGGTTCGGGCATGCCTTCTGGGCAAAGCGAACGGTGTCAAAAACCTGGACGTCCTTCACGCACTTTTCAATCGTTGCGCGGTCGTAAATCCAAAGCGGCGTGCCGTACTGTTCGGCAGCCTTCACAAAAACGTCTTGGGGAATAGAATAGTTTGCCATACGGGGGTAAAATTTAGAAAATGTGAAGTGGGCAATGTGAAATGTTAGTCGAGAGAATGAATGTCTGAAACAGCAGTCCTCGGGCTGGTTTTACTACATGTTTTACACAAAGTGAAAACTTGGTGCCGCTAATAACGTCAACACATTGTAACATATTTGCAACATTTTTTTGTTTTTGTAGTTACGTACAAAGAAAAAAATTCTATCTTGCTGCCAAATAACTTATATGGAGATAAATACTATGAATAAATCCCTCTACCTTATGCTGGCTGGCACTGCCGCCATGTTCCTGGCCTGTGGCGACGACAGCAGCAGTTCCAGTAATCTGACCTACGAACAATCCGGTTCGGTTGTTGTGGACGCGGTGAACAAGACCGCAGTGACTACCGTCAGTATGACTGAAGACCTGTGCGTCAACGAAAACAATACCTACAACTGGAGAGAAGTCAATCTCGGAGAAGACAAGGACTATTTTAAATATGATTTCAAGGGCGATACCTTGATTCTTTTCCAGGGATGCAGCAGCAGCTTCAGCTCTTGCAACGATAATGGACTAATGTTCGTGGGCGGTAAGGCAGGAGACGTAGACGGATCCTGGAAATCGACCAATTGTCGATATAATTCCTATTACAAGGAAAGTTCTTGCTTTATCGCCTGTAGCGATGTCCCGGGTGGCAAGCTTACTGAGGAAGAGGCGGAGAGAATGTACGAGTCCGGCCAGATCAAATCCTGGGACGAATTTGAAGAGAACCCGACTCTTGCTGCTCGCTTGAGCTGCCTTGACGAAAAAGATATGAGCCAAAATCCGCAGATATCCCTCAAAGTATCTGGTTCGTCATTTACGGTGTCTATTAAGTATTCCATCGAAAGCGAAACGGAATTCGATGACTACACGAATTCCAGATTCATGACCAGTCTGTTGGAAGATCTGCGCCGCGGTTCCATCGATGTTCCCGATATCAGCAGACTTTTCAGGCAAGACTCCGCCGACATGAAGGATCTTATTTCTACGCTTAAGGATTACAACATTGAGCTTGCTAGCCAGTCCAAGACGAGCATCTCGTTCAAGTACAAGGATGAAACCCTCTCCATCAAGATTGACGATGTCGATTATGGTGAAGATAACGCTTCCTTGTCGATGACCATTTCTTCTGGCAAGAAGACATGCTCTTTTGAATCTGAAGCGGGTGCAGTCACCAGTGGCACCTGCAAAGCAGAATACGGTGAATTCTTCAGCAAGGAAACAGAGGAAGATGCTGCTGGCAACGAATTTAAGGTTGCCTACGCATATTCCAAGTCCAACGAAAGGGATTTTGAAAAATGCGCCGAAGCCTTGCTGGATTCTCTCTTTGCCAAGGGAACGCCTTCTAAGAATGTCGTAACGGATGACTGCAGCTCTTTGTATGATGCCTATGAATATGTATGCGAAAACGCCTCTACGAGTGCTGAGATGGACGAATGTATGACTCTGCAAAGCAACTACCTCTCTTGCATAAGCGACTCCTACAGTATTTACAGTGTATTGGCCAAGAAGGCTTCTGTAGGCGCAAAGATGGAAAAGAAACAGTTTATACAGGATGCCCGTAGCCTTGCTCGCAAATTGCAGCGCGCTTCCAAATAAACTAACAAACACTTTCAAGTGAAAAACACCTGGATTTCTTTCAACGAAATCCAGGTGTTTTTTAATGAAAAAGGCGCCGGTTGATACCGGCGTCTTTAATATTTTGGGGCTCGTAGAGCCTATCTGTACGAATTAGACGTGCTTGACCTTGTTGTCGCCTTCGTCCCAGTATTGACCGTCGCATACGAACTTGTATTCGTAGTCGCCAGCGTCAAGAGTGATCTTGCCGGTCCAGAGGCCAGTCTTCTTGTCCTTCTTGAGCATGTCCTTGTCGACAGCCCAGTTATTGAAGGAGCCTGCAACGGACACGGTGGTGGCCAGCGGGCAGTTGGCTTCGAACAATACGGTCACCTTCTTGGCGGCCTTCGGAGCGGCTTTCTTTGCAGCGCTTGCCGGAGCCTTTTTGGCGACAGCCTTTTCAGCCTTCGGTGCTGCGGCCTTGGCAGCGGTCTTCTTTTCAGCAGCCGGCTTTACAGCGGCTTTCTTGGTGGCCTTGGGTGCAGCCTTCTTTTCGGCAGCCGGCTTTGCGGCCTTCGGAGCGGCCTTAGCAGCAACCTTCTTGGCAGCGTACTTGCTCACTACAGTTTTAGTTCCTTTAGACATTGTTGATCTCCTTGCTTTGTTTGGTGCCAAAAATAGTAAATTTTTTTCAACCTGTCTAGTTTTGCTATATTTGGGCTATGCTCAAGCAAATTATCGCTCCTAGCGTGTTAAACGCAAACTTCCTCGAACTTGGTAACGGTCTCAAGGCTATCGAAAACGGTGGCGCGGGCCTCGTTCACCTGGACATCATGGATGGACACTTTGTCCCAAACATCAGCTTTGGCCCTGGAATTTCTGCCTGCGTGGGTAAGGGAACCAAGCTTCCGCTCGATTGTCACTTGATGATCGAAAACCCCGAAAAGTATGTGGGCGAATTTGCGAAAGCCGGCGCAAGCATCATCAGCGTGCATGCCGAGACCACGAATCACCTGGACCGTCTGCTGCATCAGATTGCAGAACTCGGCGTAAAGCCGGCCGTGGCGATCAACCCGGCGACTCCGCTCGAAAGCATCAAGTATGTGCTCGATATCGTGGACATGGTGCTGATTATGTCGGTGAACCCTGGTTTTGGCGGCCAGAGCCTGATTCCGTATTGCCTCGACAAGATTCGCGAACTTCGTGCCATGAAGCCGGAACTCGATATCCAGATCGATGGCGGCGTAAAGCTCGACAACATCCTCGCTTGTAAGGAAGCGGGTGCAAACATCTTCGTGGTAGGCTCCGCCATTTTCGGCAAGCCCGATCCTGAAGCCGTGTGCCGGGAATTTGTGGAGTTAGTAGGAAGTAGACAGTAGACAGTTGGCAGGGCACTGAGCTTGCCGAAGTGTACGAGAATAACAATCAGCGACTTCCTGCTCCGTTCGCCTTATAAGATTTTTCCCCATCGCGGATAATCGCATTGTGGCGCACCCTTTGGACGAAGGGGGCGTTTTGTTTTTGAATGTTGCGCGGACGCAAAGTGCGCGGAATAGAGGATTCCACTTGATCATCGTAAATGAAAGATCCCAAATAAAGTTCATAAGCAGACCCCTTGTTTGCAAAATAGATACAGTCATCAAAATGCATGCCGTTACAAACTCTCAAATACACATCCATTTCACGATAATATCCCTTCACCTTCGCCTCAATTGAAATTTCATTATTGCCATCGAATGTCATTAAGGTGTCAGCTCCCTGAATTTCAATTTTACGACTATGCACATCCCTAAACTCAATAGCGTTCGGAAGCATAACTACATAAAAATCGGTTCCATTGTCTTGAGGCTCAGAACGCTTTTCACGTATTTCGAGCGAGCCAGTCATCTTTCGCGTCAAGTTTCCAAAGCCCACATTCTGGATACGGAGTTTCGCCCTTAAAATTCCATCGGCCCCCACCGTATCGCTCACCCACGATTCGCGCAGCACAAAGCGGTAACCCAGGTGATCGTTCACATACTTAAAACCTGTAAGCGAATCCACTTTCGAGCCATCGTATTCGAAATCCGAGCCTTCGAAGTGCGCCTTTTTCCAGCTGTCAATCAAATTATTGTTCCACTGGATATTCAAGTAACTTGTATGTGTGCGGAATCCCTCGTATGCCAAGAACTCCGGCGTGTTAATCACCTGATAACCATTTGCGGTTGTCAAAGCCTCGCCACCGTAGGGCGTGTTGATGCCGTACTTTTCGAGCCACGCCACACCTTCTTCGCGGCAGATAGATGTCTTGCAATCGGCGCCCCAGGTGCCATAATCGTATTGCGTTCCTAAGTAGCCATCGTTGAACATTCCCACGCGGTACATCGTATCGCCTTTCGCCTTCGCAATTTCGGCAAACTTATCGCCGTCAATGTGGAAGTCAACTCCCCAGTTGTCAAAGCCCAGCACCTTCGCCGAATAATTCCCTGTGCGGGTCAAAATTTTAAGTTCCGGCGGAGTGCTGCGCAGCATCAAATTCACGGCTTCCGCCACATGGTCATAAGTAATATTTGTATCGCTGTGCATCTCGCCGTATGCACCGTGCATGCCCATTTCAAGCGCCACAATCACGTCGGTGTTTTTCGAAAGTACCGGAGCCAACTGCTTCACATGTTTCAGTACCCATTCGTGATCCGGAGTCACATTGCTGCGTCCATTGTACCATGGATCATAACAGATGCGCACGATGGCAAAGCCCCTGTTCGCGCGAATGCTGTCAAGCGATTCCTGCAACACGTTCAGGGCGTCTTCCGTCAGGTCCTGGCTCTTGCCCCAGGTGGTATCGTTCTTGCCGCCCGTCGTGTCAATCCCCAGCCACGCATTGCTGCTGAATTCTGAAATCTCCGCACGCAAATGTAAAAGCTTTGCCCATGGTTTGCCGATGGGCTTGCCTCCCGAAGGCTTCAAATGCAAAACTTGTGGCGTGTAAAAGCCGCGGTCATAATTAGGCAGAGTCCCCATCGCGTCGGTCGTATCAATATTCTGCTTTACAAGACCCGCCGCAAAAACCGGCGCCTGCAAAACAGCTAAAACCAAGGCTACCAACGCAGCGCCCCACAAATTGAAAAAACGGATACGAGAACAACTCATATCCGTAATATACATCTTTTTAAAAGAAAAACTATAGGTGCTCAATTTTCAGTGAAAGTAAGCACATAAAAATGCATCTTTGCAAACGAAAATAGAATTTATTAGATTTGGCCCGCCATGATGCAGATATACTCTGATAAAGTGTTTAGCAATTCCGTGGAAACGGTTGTTGCCTTTGAGCCCGAAGACGTTAAAAATGCGCTCGATCAAATTGAAACGTTAAGAAATAAAGGGCTGTATATTGTAGGCTATATGAGGTACGACCTTAAAAAGGCTGCTGCTGGCTTGCCCCTCGTTTATTTCGAAGCTTTCGAATCCTTTGAACCCTTCAAACAAAAAACTCCCGACTATAAAATCGGGACAATTGTAACGCCGAACATTTCCAAAGAAGAGTATGCCAAACAGATTGCCTACATCAGGGAGCAAATCAAGAACGGCATTACTTACGAAGTCAATTATACCTACCCGTCAACGCTAAAAACCAACGCCAGCGAAATAGACCTGTACCATTATCTTTTGCAAAATCAGGCCACGCCCTACAATGCCTTTTTGCAGAACGAGTACGAGACGATTCTCTCGTTTTCGCCGGAACTGTTCTTCACCTTGGAAGGCGATAAAATTTTGACAAAGCCCATGAAGGGCACCATCAGACGGGGAAAGTCTTCCAAGGAAGACAAGGAACTGAAAAGCTTTTTATACAACGATCTCAAGAACCGTACTGAAAACATCATGATTGTCGATTTGCTGCGAAACGATCTCGGCCGGATTTCAAAGCCCGGCACCGTACGTGCCGATAAGCTTTTCGATATCGAACGGCACAAGACGCTGTTCCAGATGACTTCAGAGATTTCTTCGGAGCTTAAAAAAGGAACAACGCTCAACGATATTATCGAAGCCATTTACCCATGCGGCTCTATTACAGGCGCCCCGAAAATTTCGACCATGAAGGTGATTGCCGATACAGAGTGCTGCACGAGGGATGTTTACTGCGGCGCCATCGGCTACATCCACGAAGACGAAGTTATCTTTTCTGTACCCATCAGAATCCTGCAAAAGAAACAAGGCGAATCAAGCTACAGGTACGACGCCGGAAGCGCCATCACTTGGAATTCCACTGCCGAAAACGAATGGGAAGAAACATTGACCAAGGCGCAGTTCTTAAATACAGACTTTTCGCTGATTGAAACCGGCATCACCGATTTCGAGATGCATATCGAACGCCTCAAGAATTCCGCAAACGCGCTCGGTTTCGTGTGGAATAGCGAAATAGAAAAACTCGGTTTCGATCCGGAAATCGTCAACCGAATAGAGCTCTTTAAAGACGGACACTTCGAAGTCACCACAAGGCCGATTCCTGCCCCCAAGCAAAATCCGAAAGTGAGAATTGCACACAAGGTAAACTCGGCTAACCCCTTCTTATACCATAAGACAAGTATTCGCCTGCCTGCGCCTAAAGATGTTTTCGATGAAATCGGCATCAATGAAAGAGGCGAAATTACCGAGGGCACATTTACGAATATCGGGGCCCTGATCAACGGAGTCATTTACACGCCGCCCGTTGCATGTGGACTTTTGAATGGAATCACCAGACAAAAATTGCTCCGCGAGGGAGCAATTCAAGAAAAGGTGCTGTATCCGTGCGACCTCAAAGCCGCCGACAAAATCTACTGTTTCAACTCCGTCCGTGGAATGGTCGAAGTTGAATTGAAGCAAGAATCTTAGAACTGCGTGATGAATTCCCAGCCGGTTTCGGTTGTCCAAACCTTACCGTCTTCGCGATTGGCATATTCATGCTCGCCGTCGAAGGTGCACCACTTTACGGGGAAACGCGGGTCGACCGTCTTGTAATCGTAACACACGTGCTTGCCGCCTGTGTATTCTTCGGCCTCTTCGCCTCTGGCGTCGGTGAAGTTTCCGTCTGCATCGGGCTTTCCGTTGTTCTTCAAAATCCTGTCGCGGGCGCTACGTCCCAGCTTGGGCGTACAGAGGTCGTCTTCCATTCCGACGGTCCCCATCCAGGCGATGGGGAGTCCCTTGTTCTTGGGCATGTAGATGACCATGTCCATAGTCGCGAAAACCACCACGCCGCGTAAGCGATGCTGGAAATCTTGAGCAAGCGCGTTGCTGAACATGGCGCCGAAACTGAATCCGATAGAGAATACGCGCGATGTATCGACGCAGAGATTCTCGTTCAGATAGGTAAGGAACTCGTCAAAGAATACGTGGTCCTTGTCGTCGCCGCAACGCCACGGATTTTCGGTTTCTTTCCCGTTCCTATCTGTTTCGGTCGTGTATCCGTGCGGCGCGACGAAGATGGTGTTCTCCTTGGCGCCCGGCTGGTTGCGGAATCCGTAATAGGCTTCCCTCGTTGCCACGTTCTTGGCGGAGCCGCCCATGTAGTGCATGCCAAACACGAGGCGGTAGGGCTTATCCTTGTCGTAATTCTCGGGCAGTGTGAGGTAGATTTCGTGCTCGATACCATCGCTGGTGAACATAAAGTTGTCCTTCAGCGTATTTTCCTTGCCGCAGCCCTTACTCGGTGTCGGGGCGTTTCCAATCGCATAGCCGAAAGCATAGGTCTGTTCAATTTTGGGCTTTTTCAATGTCAGCGAGAGCGTCGTGTCGATGTTTGCAAGATGCACCTTCAGCGTTTCAAAACTTTCGGCGGAAACTTCCAAGGTGTCCGAGATAACTTCAGTTGCCTTAAGTAGAGTTTTACCTTGCTGTGCGGTAAACGTTTCTCCGTAGGATCCGTCGGCAGTAAACTTGACTGAACGCAACACGCTCTCCGTTCGAATTTGCGCGAAGTACGCTCCCTGTGCTTTCACGCCTTTTCGCAAATCAATGCGGCCTGTGCCGTAGAACGATTGGTTCAGCACCTGGTTACCCATCATGTCGAAGATGCGTACTTGTACAGGGGTGTTGCTACTTTGTGCGAAATCTAGGACGCCGTTACTAATGCTGATAAAGCCTGGCGTAGAGCCACGGTTCAGCAAACCTTGCGACTCTTCTTGTATCGTAAACTTGCCTTTGGCATCGGTGGTGACCGAGGTGTCCTTCTTGAGCAGTTTGACGGAAGCCCCCGAAACGGGTTTCCCTGATTCGTCGTTGACGGTTCCGCTTAACGTGTAGGCGGATGCCGCAGAAAATGCTGTTGCCAGCAAAATAGGGAAGAGGGCGAAGAAAGCTTTTCTCATCTTGTCTCCTTACCCAAACCACCAATTGTTGTAAGATAAATATATTCTAAAATGGTGAGATATTTGCAAAATGCCCAAAATTAACGTTTAAAAAGCGTGTTGAGCCTGTTTTATTTCGGTATAATACAACTCGTACTATTCCGCTTTCGAATATGATTTTTGAGAAAAAATCGTCTTAACCGATTTTTTGGGGGTATATTTCTTCTTTAAAGAATCAACCCGGAGGGAAATATGAAAAAATCATACTTCAATCTTTGTGCTGTTGTTATAGCTTTTGGTATTACGGGCTGTCTTGAAAATTTAGCGGCGGGTAACGACAATAACAATACCGCAACCCAAGAAGAAAATGCTCAGACTGCCGAGACTCCGGACTATAGCCAGCTCGATGCTGCGGATCCGTATCTGACGAATTTGGCAGAGGCAACCGCGACTATGACGGTTCCTGCAGCTGCTGAGGGCGATACGATTGTTGATTCGGGTGCGCCTGTCAGCGATCCGATTCCAACGGTATCGACTGCGGATTGTGGCGGAGCAATGTGGTGCGGTAGTTCTGGCGTGGCCAATGTAAATACGGGTATCGAAAACGTTTCTGGTTTCTGGTTCTTCTATACAGATACCTCTAGCGGAGGAAACTCGGAGTATACATGGCCTGCCGATCCTAATGTCGATGGCTGGGAATCTGTTATCGAGGCTTGCGGAGGAATCTGCGGCGTTGCCACTTTGGGCGAAGCCTATGAATACCCCTATATGGGCGTGGGCTTTGTCGTGGCTGATGACAGTACCAGAGAATCCGGCGACATTACGGACTGGGGCGGCATCTGCGTCACCTATTCTGCGGATAAACCGATGAGAATCGCAATTCATCCGAAGGATAGCGTGCAACAGTTGCTGGACTACGACGATTACCGTACCGAACTTCCTCCAGGAACCAACAAGACCATGAATGTTCCCTGGTCAGAGTTCCATCAAGATGGATGGGGCCACCCGTATGACCAAGCCAAACTTCTCAAACAAGTTGAAACGGTCATATTTGTGTATCAAGATGGTGTCTGGGGCGAATCCGTCAACTTCAGCATCACGAAGGTCGGTAAGTTCGGAACCTGTAAATAAAATTCCCTCCAGAAACAAGAGAAGTCCGCACGTTTGTGCGGGCTTTTCTTGTTACGCTTGAAAGCTAGTTTTATTTGTTGTAAATTGCTTCGAGAGCTGCGGCCAGGTAGGCGAGAGGAGCATTCCAGTTGATAGCCACTTCGTTGGTTGCGTAGCTGCAACGGTTGTCGATATAGGCGAGTGCCGGCTTATCGGCGGCAGCGTAGTTCGGGCACTTCCAGTTTTCCTTGCCGTCCAGGTTAATGTCCTGCTTACCCAGGTGCGGGCCGCCCACGAGCATTCCCGGCACCGGATCGTCGACCATGTCCGATTCACTCGGGCGGTGGTGCGGATTGTGCGGACTCCTATAACCGAAACCGGTCACATAAGTCATGTCTTGCGGATTCTTGCCGAGTAAGTAGTCGAGACACTGCTGAGCGCCATCGAGGTAGCTCTTGTCGCCGGTGAGCAAGTAGGCATGAACCAGCACCATGCCATTGTTTGCCATGGCGCTATTGCTGCCCCAGTTCCAGCTCCACGGGAATGCGGGCAGGCGGTAGGCGCTGGTGTCGCCCACGGTGCGAAGGTTGTTGGCTTCGGTCAAGACGGTCTTCTTGGCGGCGGCCACTAGTTCCTTGTCGAAGTCGGCGGAATCCAGAGCCACGCGGAAGGCGGCGAGCATATTCATGTTGCCCCACCAGGCGCCATCGGGCGTGAAGAGGTTCTTCTTCAAGTCGTCCTGATAATACTGCTTCTTGGTGGCGCGGTAAAGTTCTGCGGCGGCAAAACGGAATTCGTCCTTGCCATCTTCGCCGTCGTGCATATAGTTACCTGTCTGTACATCGGCGGGTTGCTTGTAGAATTCCTGCGGATGCATCTTGGCCCAAGCGTAGGCTTCTTCGGCGGCCTTGAGCACCTTGTCGGAATAGGCCTTATCCACGTTCTTGTAGACAACGCTTGCCTGGGCCATGACGCCTGCAAAGTCGAGCGTCGCGGTCACATTCTTGATGATGGCGTAACGGGCGTCGCGATCGTTTTCGGGCAGAACACTTCCACCGAACTTAAGCGTGGTTACCTTGTGGTAAACGCCGCCGTCCTTGTCCTGCATGGTCAGCATCCAGTCCAAATTGTAGCGGATTTCTTCGAGGAGTTCCGGGTACTTGGGAAATTCGCGCGGAATGTTCCAGGTGAGCGTATCCATGTACTTAGAGAAGTTCTCGTAGGTTTCCAGCAGAGTCCAAACGGTAATGCCGGAGTTCACGATGTATTTGCCGTAGTCACCTGCATCGTACCAGCCGCGGTCGGCCTTGATTACCTTGCCGTTCCCCTTGCCGCCCGTGGCCTTGTCGGTACCGTAAACGATAACGCGATTGTCTTTATGGCCTGCGGCGCGAGCCCATTTGCCGGCATACTGCGGTTCAAGAGCCATGCTGGCGCGTTGGTAGTAGAACCACTTGAGGCTGGCCTTTACCAGGTCATCATAAACATTCTTGCCCACTACGATGGGGGTGCCCACATATTCCTTACCGCGGAAAAGGCGGTAGGTGCCGGGTTTCTTGACAGCGGAAATATCGAAGGTCTGGACTTCTTCGCCGCTGTATTCCCAGTCGTAAACCATGGGTGCCTTCAATTTCAGGACAACCTTTCCGTTGAGGTCGTGAACCTCCAGGCCGTTGGCGTCGCTACCGGGGTAAACGACAATCTTTTCTGCATCGGGGGTAAAACCCAGCTGGTTTACAAGGGGGCCTGCAAAAGCAGACGAAAAAGACACGGCTACAGAAGCCGCTCCTGCTAAAAATGCGTTTTTAGAGAAATTCATACCTAGAATATACCTAAAAAACCCCCGGAATAAATATTCCAGGGGGTGATTTTCTGTTTTCAGCGGAAAACAGGGCTCTTATTAGCCTTTCTTGCTACGATGGCTGTTCTTGATCCATTCGGTCTTGTGGACTTCCGGGATATCGTCGAGCAGCTTGAGCGTGTGCGGTTCGGTCGTGTTGTCGAGCACTTCAGCAGGAGTACCCTGGTTCACGATCTTACCATCGTGCATGATGAAGATACGGTCAGAAACGTAGTTTGCAAGACCGATATCGTGAGTCACGAACACCACGGTCATCTTGAGTTCGTCTTTCAACTTACGCAAGTAATCGAGAATGTTTGCACGCACGCAGGCGTCCACCATGGAGGTGGCTTCGTCAGCGATCAAAACCTTCGGACGCAGCGCGAAGATACGGGCCAAAAGCATACGCTGCATCTGACCGCCGGAAAGTTCGAACGGGTACTTGCCTTCGATATCTTCGGGCTTCACGTTCACAGCCATCAAGCCTTCGTCCACGCGGCGGCGGACTTCTTCCTTGCTCGGCTTGTCCTTGAGGATGTTGAGAGCGTCTTCAAGCTGGCTACGGATGGTGAAGAACTGGTTGAAGCATCCGAACGGATCCTGGAACACAGACTGCACTTCGTTCCAGTGAGCCTTCAGGTTCTTGATGGGCTTGTCGCGATACAGGAACTGGCCGCGAGTCGGCTTGTAAAGGCCGAGCATGATCTTGGCGAGCACGGACTTACCGCAGCCCGAACCACCCACGATGGAGATGAATTCTTCGTCATAGATGTCGAAGGAAACGTCCTTGACGGCGGTCTTGAGGGTCTTGCCGGCACCAAAATCCTTGCTGATGCGTTTGGCAGAAAATACAACGGGTTTATCAGACAGCATAATCGCACCTCACTTGACGGTCGCCTACAATGCGGATGTTCTGGGTATTCTTCTTGCAGTCGGGGCATGCCTTCTTGCAACGGGGTGCAAAGCGGCAACCCACGATCTTGTTCTTGAGGCTCGGAGGAGCGCCTTCGATAGCCACCGGATGGCGAGTACGCTGGGAGGCTTCGGTAGAAAGCATGGCGCCCATGAGGGCCTGGGTGTAGGGGTGACGCGGGTCCTTGACGACCTGGTCAGCGGTACCGTATTCCACGATTTCGCCGGCGTACATGATGGCGATATTGTCTGCCACGTGGTACAGGAGCGGAAGTTCGTGGGTGATGAAGATCATCGTAGAGAAGATGCCCTTGTCAAGAAGATCAAAGATCATCTTGATCACTTCCTTCTGGGTAGAAACGTCCAGAGCGGAAGTCGGTTCGTCAGCGATCACCATCTGCGGGTTGAGCAGGGTGGAAATACCGATCACGGAACGCTGGCGTTCACCGGCGGTAAGCTGAATCGGGTAGGAGTTCAGCACGCGCTTGGTGTCCATTCCGAACAAGTCGAAACGTTCGCAAAGACGGTCGTAGATTTCCTTGCTGTCGAGCTTCTTGCCCGGCTGCTGGTGGGCTGCAATCACGTCTGCAGCGATATCCTTAATCTTGCGAACCGGGTTCAAGGCGTTGAATGCGCCCTGCGGAATCATGGAAACCTGCTGAGCCAAGACGTTCGCACGAACATCTTCGAGCTTGCGGTGCATCAGGGATTCCATGTGGTCGCCGACGCGCACACGCACGTCACCCTTTTCGGGGTAAAGCGGCGGAATGCACATGCCCATAAGGCCAGACACCAAGGTGGACTTACCACAACCAGATTCACCTGCGATACCGAGGATTTCACCCTTCTTCATAGAGAAGGACACATCCGTCACGGCATGAGTCTTGTCGCCGAAACAGCCAAGGTAATAGAGGCCGAGATTTTCTACTTCAAATACATTTTCAGACATTTCGTTACCTCTTATTTGCGCAGACGCGGGTTAAAGACGCCTTCCATAGAAGTATTGATGAGGTAAAGGGCAAACACCGTAAGGGTCACCACCAGGGTAGCCGGGATAAAGGCAATCCAGATGGAGTCGGCAAGAGCGCCGTTGTCCTTTGCCTGGTTCAAGATGATACCGAGGCTAGTCGTATCGACAGGGCCAAGGCCAATCATGGAGATAGAAGCTTCGGAAAGAATACCGGAACCCACCTGCATGATGAACACCATGAACACGTAAGAGAGCAAGTACGGAAGCACATGCTTGATCACGATCGTCAAAGTCGATGCACCGTTAATGCGGGCAAGGGCGATGTGGTCGCGGCTACGGAGAGAAGAAGCCTGGGCGCGCACGGCACGAGCAGACCAGCTCCAAGCGGTAAGACCGATGATGAGACCAATCAAGGTGAGAGAGCGGCCGTCCTTCACAGCAGAGCTGATGAGCACGAGAATCACGAACTGCGGAATCACGATGAAGAGGTTCGTGAACATGTTCAGAACTTCGTCAATCCAGCCGCCGCGGAAACCGCCGAACAAACCGATAAGCACACCGATCGTGGTTGCAATGATACCAGCCACAAAGCCCACATAAAGGGAGCTGCGGAGGCCGGCGATCAACAGGGACACATAGTCACGGCCAAGGTGGTCGGTGCCGAGCAAGTGTTCGGCAGAAGAACCAGCGTACGGGCCAGCGAGAATGTCACGGGCGTGAGTATCGACACTGTAGAAGAGAGGTCCAAAGAGCGCGATCAGGAGCGTAAGCACGAAGATCGAGATACCGATGACGAACATCGGGGACTTGAGAAGGTTTCTTAAGAGTTTCAACATAATTACTTACCTCCCATTTGGAGACCGGCCTTCACGCGCGGATCGAACACGGCGATGAGCACGTCAACGGCGTAGTTGGCCACGAGCACGCAGGTCGAAATCATGAGCGTACAACCCTGAATCGTTGCGTAGTCGTTCTTCTGGATGGCGTTGAGCATAGCCATACCGAGGCCCGGATAAGAGAAGATCATTTCGGTAATGAGTGCGCCACCCACCATGGCACCGAGGCTCTGTGCAAGACCGGTGAGCTGCGGAAGCATAGCGTTACGGAACACGTAGCTGATGATCTTGCCTTCGCGAAGACCGAGCCACTTGGCGTACTTCATGTAGTCGGTACCGAGTTCATAAATCGACATGGAACGCATACCCGTTGCCTGACCCGAAAGAAGAATCGGGAAGCAGCTGAAGAACGGGAGGATGTAGTACCAAGCGACACTCTTGATGCAGGTCCAGGAGAAGGTGAGTTCCGGAATGTCGGAGCTGTAAGCACCCATAGCCGGGAACCAGCCGAGCGTGATGGAGAACATTGCCACGAGGAGCATACCGAACACGAAGTACGGCACACCGTTCAGGAACATGGCGCAGGGAAAGAACACTTTGTCGAAGATGCCGCGCTTGTAAGCAGCGAAGGCACCAAGCAAGTTACCAATGATCCAGCCGAGCAAAATGGTCGGAGCCTGGATGAGGAGCGTCCACGGGAGGGACTTCTTAATCACGTTGGTCACCGGTTCGTTGTTCTGGTAAGAGAGACCGAGGTCACCCTTGAACACGTTGCCGATGTAGCGGAGGAACTGGGAGAATGCGGAAGAGAGCTTCGGGTCGGTCTTGAGGACGACTTCGTCAACCATCACGGTGTCCTGGCGTTCGGCCTGGACCTGTTCCATGACGGCAACCTGTTCGACCTTCTGGACCTTCTTCTTGCCCTTCTTTTCCATCACGGGCTTGCCCTTTTCGTCGATTACGGGCTTTTCTTCGAAGATCGGCTTGCCATCGGCGTCAACCTTCTGGCGTTCAACCATCTTCGGAGTGCCGTCTTCGTTGGTTTCCTTTACAGTCACCAACACCGGGGCGCCGTTTTCGTCGAGCTTGGGAACCTTGCGGGTAACCATCTGGCCGTTTTCGTCGACTTCCGGTTCGTAAATCACGTTACCCTGGTCGTCCAGTTCGGCCATACCGAAGGAAACCAAGAGTTCGGCTTTCTTCTTCTGGGCTTCAGTCGGAGAAAGACCCTTACCGGCCTGACCCATGATAATGTCGACCGGGTTGTTATCGCCAAGACGCGGCAAGGCGAAGTTCAATGCCACTGCAAAAATGAAGGTCAGGAGATACCAGAACCCCTTCTGCAGGACATAGCGTAGCATAGGATATTGTTTAAGCATTTGTATTCCTTTAACCTTTATTTAGCAAGCTTTAAGTTCCAGAGGATCTTGGTGCCCGAAGCAACCCAGGGGAGCTGGGCCGGAGCATACGGGTTTTCGGCAGTGGGCCAGTTGGTCCACACGCGATCGCTGAATTCGTAGAACTGTTCAGGCAGGTAAACCAGCGGAATAGAGGGCTGGTCTTCCATAAAGATCTTGTTGAGTTCGCGGTAAGCCTTTGCGATTTCGGTAGAATCCGTCATCAGAGGAATAGCGGAAAGGAGCTGGTCCACTTCGGGGCGGAAGCCTTCGGAACCCGGCTGGTTGTAACGGCCGATGTTCACGCCTGCCCAGGCGCCAAGCGGTTGCCAGTCACGAGCGGCCATGATTTCGTTGAAGCGGCTCCACGGAAGAGACGGGGTGACGTCTGCAACCGGCTTGTGCATCACGAGGTCAAAGTTGCCAAGACCCATGGCCGGCCAGTAAGAACCGCCGTCCACAAAGCCTTCGCGGATATCGATACCGGCCTTACGCATACCTTCCACAGCGATAGTCACCATGGCTTCCCAGTCAGTCCAGCCGTTCGGGCTAGTGATGTAGAGAGTCGGGAGCTTTTCGCCCTTGGCATTTTCCATGTGGTCCAAGGTACCGTCGTCATTGAACACGGACTTGAAACCGGCTTCGGAAAGAATCTGCTTCACGGCGGCGAGGCGTTCGGCTTCGTCGCTGATGCCGAGGTTCACGCCGTACTTTTCGAGGTCTTCGTCGACAATGTACTTGCCTTCGAGGTCCGTCGGCATGATAAGGCCGGCCTTAAGGGTAGAGGTGTAGTTGGAAACAGCGAACTGGCGGAGAGCGTTGTAGTCGATGGCGGTAGCCAAGGCACGACGGAAGCGCTTGTCGTTCAGGGGTTCCTTAAGAGTGTTGATCACGAGCATGGGCATTGCACCCGGGCGGAAATAAGGCGGTTCGTTCCACCAGGTGTGGACGCCGGCAGATGCCTTACGTGCAATACGCGGAATGAAGCTCTGGGATGCGTCGAGGTTGCCTTCGCGCATAGCAATCGTGTTGTGTTCGTTGTTCTTGTAAATCGGGTGAACAATGAATTTCGGAGCCGGGAGCTGACCGTTGTGGAGGGCAGCATTGCCCCAGTAGTCGTCGCGACGTTCAAGAATAATCTTGTTCGGGTCGGCGCTGCGGAGGTTGTACGGGCCGGAAACAATCGGATTCTGGTCCATGGGGAGTTTCTTCGTTTCGTCCAGGCCCTTTTCCTTGATCAAGGGTTCGAACACGTGGGACGGAGCGATACGGGTGGACTGCAACATGTCGCGCACGGTAAGCGGGTTGTTACGCTTGTCCTTGGCGACCATGAAGGAGAGACGTTCGGCAACGGTGCCGTCTTCGTTCTTCTGCAGGGTATCGATATGGATTGCGGAAATCTGTTCGGTAGAGTTGATGGATCCGCGCAGGAACATGAAGGTCACGTCCACGGAGGTTACCGGCTTGCCATCGCTCCACTTGGCGGCGGGGTTCAGGTCCACAACGATAGAGTCGTTATTGGAGAGTTCCTCGACCAAGGTGCCCAGAAGGGGTTCAATCTGACCGTTCAGGGAGTTGTACGTGATGAGCGGTTCGTACATGAGGTTGAAGCGTCCGCCTACCGGCCAGGAAGCCATCCAGCTTTCTGCTAGCGGGTTAAAAGAACCCGGAGCATCATTCTGCTGGCCCGACAAGTACAGCGTCTGTTGACGGGGAAGCGCGCCACCCAGATCACCTTCCGAAGAAGCGTCGCCGCAACCCGAAAGGAGTGCACCGGATGCCGAGAGCGCAAGCGCCGTCTTGGCAATCGATTTAAGTCCAATCATGTGTGTCCTCTTTTATGAGCTTTAATAAGCTTAATGTGAAAAGCTTAGTGTGAAAAAATTCTCTCGTAATATAGATTTAAAAAAAATGATTGTTTGTGGAGTTTTAGAAAATAGTGTTTACAAATCGCTAAAGGTCAAGGAATTAGCGAACAAATGATTACAGAAATTTACAGACCGGAATGTTTACTTTGTCCGTATTTGAAAGGTTTCCCATAAAAACGGTTATAACTTTTATCTATAAGTAGCTATCGAAATTATATATGCAGATATTTACATAAATGCATTGACAAGGAATAGCCTTTTTCTATATTTATCTATAAACAAAATATGTTAGTCGGTTTGAAAAGGCCTGCTATCTATATATAAATGAGTTTTTAACAAGAGGCTTTAATCATGGCAAAGACTGAAACTTTGTGCGTTCAGGGCGGCTGGCAGCCGAAAAACGGCGAACCGCGCGTACTCCCCATCTACCAGAGCACCACTTTCAAGTACGAAACCACCAACGACATGGCGGATCTTTTCGACCTGAAGGCTAGCGGTTACTTCTACACGCGCCTGCAGAACCCGACCAACGATGCCGTGGCTTCCAAGATTGCTGCTCTCGAAGGCGGTGTCGCTGCCATGCTTACCAGCTCCGGTCAGGCCGCAAATTTCTACGCCGTGTTCAACATCTGCGAAGCCGGTGACCACTTCATCAGCACTTCTGCCATTTACGGCGGCACGAGCAACCTCTTCAGCGTTACCATGAAGAAGCTTGGCATCGAATGCACGTTCGTCGACCAGGACGCCAGCGACGAAGAAATCGAAAAGGCTTTCCGTCCGAACACCAAGTGCTTCTTCGGTGAAACAGTTGCAAACCCGGCTGGCAAGGTTCTGGACCTCAAGCGCTTTGCTGACCTTGCTCACAAGCACGGCGTTCCGATGATTGTCGACAACACTTTCCCGACTCCGATTCTCTGCCGCCCGATTGATTTCGGTGTGGATATCGTGACGCATTCCACCACCAAGTACATGGATGGTCATGCTACAGCAGTCGGTGGCTGCATCGTTGATAGCGGCAACTTCGACTGGGAAGCAAACCACGACCGTTTCAAGGGCCTTACCGAACCGGATCCGAGCTACCACGGCCTCGCCTACACGAAGGCTTTCGGCAAGGGCGCTTACATTACGAAGGCAACCGCTCAGCTCATGCGCGACTTCGGTTCTATCCAGTCTCCGCAGAATGCGTTCCTTTTGAATTTGGGTCTCGAAACGCTTCACCTGCGTATGCCGCGCCACTGTGAAAACGCTCTCGCTTGCGCCAAGTTCCTCAAGAACCACCCGAAGGTGGCTTGGGTCAACTACGCCGGCCTCGAAGGCGACAAGTACTACGAATTGGCACAGAAACAGTTCAAGGGCGGTCTCCCGTGCGGCGTTCTTACGTTCGGCATCAAGGGCGGTCGTGAAAAGTCTATCCAGTTCATGGATAGCCTTAAGATGATCTGCATTGTGACCCACGTGGCCGACGCCCGCAGTTGCGTGCTGCACCCGGCTAGCCACACTCACCGTCAGCTCACCGACGAACAGCTCATCGAAGCCGGCGTCGCTCCTGACTTGATTCGTTTCAGCGTGGGTATAGAAAATATTGATGACATCATCGCTGACCTCACGCAGGCTTTGGATAAAGTGTAATTTCTTTGTTTAAAGCTTGATTTTTTAGACAATTTTTAGTCCCCAGTGTAACTGGGGATTTTTTTAATTTGCCGGAAATTTCTTATAAAATAACATTTGAATTAAATCAAATAAAGTGTAAGTTTTTTGTATAAAATAAATTCAGAGCTACCCCTTGTCAAGGGGTACCCTTTATTGTAACTTTGTTTACAAATAGAGTTTTGAGGGTTAGGAGTCCATCAAACACCTCGGGAGGTCCTGCTGCGCAAGTGGTGGGGCCTCCTTTTTTCTGTATTCGTTGTTTTTAGCGTGTAAGAATTTTTCTGTTTTGAAGGAACTTTTTTCTATCTTGGCGCTCCTTTGGAGCGCATTTAGCTCGGCTCGGCCATGTCAAAAACAATATTTGTTTTGCCGCGGCTCTCGCCTTTTGCTAAATTTCCCCCCGAAAAAAATTAAAAGGATAGAACTATGGCTAAGTATAATCCGCAAGAGATCGAAACCAAGTGGCAAGCCTACTGGGAAGAACATCAAACTTTCAAGACGGGCGAAGATAAGTCCAAGCCCAAGTATTACTGCCTGGACATGTT
>JAFZOV010000117.1 GCA_017550445.1 Fibrobacter sp. | reverse complement strand
TTCTTCCCGTTCCCGGACAATGTGGAAGCCGCTGCCAAGGCTGGCGTCCAGTACATCGTGCAGCCGGGTGGTTCCAAGAAGGACAACCTCTCCATCGAAGCTTGCGACAAGCTTGGCGTGGCCATGGTGTTCACCGGCATGAGGCACTTCCGTCACTAAGGCTTGCGTATGGCTCCCGTATCGCAGAAAGAAACGAACCAGAAGGAAAAGGACCTCTACTACGCGGTCCTCGGCTTCTTGAAGTCTGTCCGCCGGGCAGGCCGTACTACCGACGTGGAATGGCGGGAGTACAAGGAGAAGCTCCTGAAGGTCGCCCCCACGCCCGACATGGGCTTGGCTGCCGATATGTGGACCATGGACAACCTGGACCAGTTCAGCCCCGACAACAAGCAGCTGCCTCCGCTCAACGACATGGACTACGTGGCGAACATCTCCCCGAAGTTCGCGTCGCAACTGATGGAGGCCATGTACTACGGGATGCTGAACCTCACGCAGGCGAACCTGATTTCCGACGAGATTCAGGATGCTGACCCCGAAATGGTTTCGACGGCATCGCTCGAGGAACTGCTCGTGAAGCTCTGGATTGGCAACGCGAAGAGCTACCGCAAGACAGTAATGAACTGATGAATGAACGTGTACGCGTAATCGGTGGCGGTCTCGCCGGATGCGAGGCGGCTTTGCAGTTGGCAAGCCGCGGTTTCAAGGTCGATTTGTACGAGATGCGCCCGGTAAAGCAGACGCCCGCCCACAAGGACGGGCATTTGGCGCAGTTAGTTTGTTCCAACAGTTTCAAGGCGCTGGGCATCACGAGCGCGCACGGGCTCTTGAAGCAGGAACTCACCATGCTCGGGAGTTTCTTGCTGGATTCTGCACGGGAAGCCGCCGTACCCGCAGGCGATTCGCTCACCGTGAACCGCGACATCTTCAGCGAGTCGGTCGAGAAGAAGATTGCGGAATGCCCAAACATAACGCTCCATCGTGAAGAAGTGACAAGCCTTGCCGACGACCGCCCCACGCTTGTCGCGGCGGGGCCGCTGGCCAGCGACGCGCTCGCCGACGATATTTTCAAGCGCCTGGGGAGCGAGCGCCTCCATTTCTTCGACGCCATTGCCCCTGTAGTAGAGACCGACAGTATCGACTTTGACCACGCCTTCTACCGCAACCGCTGGGAGAAGGGCGAGACGGCGGACTTCATCAACTGCCCGCTCGACAAGGAAACCTACACCGAGTTTGTACGCAAGCTCTGCGAGGCCGAAGCCGTGGAGCCGCGCCCCTTCGAGAAGAACGAACTGTTCGAGGGCTGCCTGCCCGTCGAAGAAATGGCCCGCCGCGGCTACGAGACGCTCCGTCACGGCCCCATGCGCCCCATCGGGCTGGGCTTAGGCAACAACGGAAAGCTCTGGTACGCCGTCATCCAGCTGCGTGCCGAAAACAAGCAGAAGACTCTCTTCAACATGGTGGGCTTCCAGACGCGCCTCAAGTGGGGCACGCAAAAAGAAATCTTCACGATGGTTCCGGCACTCAGGAATGCGCGGTTCGCCCGCCTCGGCTGCATGCACAGGAACACGTTTATTGAATCGCCGAAGTTCCTCGACGCCACGCTGCGCTTGCGCCCGGAACTCCCGTGCGCCCAGGGTCTCCCCCCCACGTGGTTTGCTGGGCAGATAACCGGCTCTGAGGGCTATACCGAGGCCGTCGCTACCGGGTGGTATGCCGCCTGGAACATGGCCCAGACCCTTTTGCACGGGGCGGCCGACCCGCTCCCGGACGAGAGCTGTATCGCATCGCTAATGAACCGCCTTGTGGAAGAGAACGAGGACTTCCAGCCCATGAACTTCAACTTCGGGCTCCTCCCCAACCACGAAGGCCTCAAGAAGAAAAACAAGAAAGAAATCCTTGCCGCCCGTGCCGAAGAGGCCGTGCGCAAGTGGATTGCTGAACGCAAGTTCTAGTTTGGCGTAATTCGATTTATTTTCTAAAAAGCAATAAAAAAACCGCCTCGGGGTGAGACGGTTTTCGTGGATGATGCAGGGGTCGAACCTGCGACCCGCTGATTAAGAGTCAGCTGCTCTACCAACTGAGCTAATCATCCATTGTCGCTTGGACGGGGTCAATTATAGAATATATTTTGCCGACTGTCAAGGGGAAAAAGACGCTTTTTTCTGAAAAAATTAAAGGTCATTTATTTTTTTGCTCTTTCTGCCATTCCTCAAAACAAGGCCAGACGGAATCTTTGCTCAAACAGAAAGCCGTTTTCCCATCATTAATTGCTCCATCTTCGTACCATGACACAAGACAAGGCACGATCCAGTACCCATTTTTCTCTTTACGCCCTCTAGAAATCAAAGTGTGTGACGAATTGAAAAAATGCTTCGCGATTACTGAAAAAAGGACACTTTCATACTGTTCATTTTTCCGAGAAAACTCCTGTACATTGACCCCTTTGAATTTCAGTTTCTTCGTTTTCTTGTCCATAGCGCTGCGTTTGGAAAGGTACTGGAAAAGGGAGTCCTTGATTACTTGGATAGAATCCTGCTTGTGAAAATACTCAACGCAGGAACTGTCCATTTTTTCTTTTGGGAGTTCCTTATCAAATACCTTGAACATTTCACATTTCATTTGCCAATCAAGATCATAGCCAAAGGCGCAAATGGAACAAGAAAAAAGAACTATGACAAAAAGAGACGCTTTCATTGCCTACAAAATATATAAATTTGAAGAAACAAGACCGAACAACACGCAATATACTAGTTATGAGCCTGAATACAAACCGTATGGATGCCTACTTGGCGTTTTTGGGGGTGGAGCGGAACCTTTCGCCGGCCACTATCCAGAGCTACCAGGAAGATTTGCGGCATTTTATCGGCTGGCTCGACGAAAACGGGCTCGACCTGAAGGAACTGACGCCCGAAAAGCTGGATGAGTTCCTGACGCTTACCGCCGGGCAGGTGGAATACTCCCCCACGTCCGTCGCAAGGCATTTTTCGAGCCTGCGCGGGTTCCTCAAGTACATGCAGAGCCAGGGCGAATACGACTTCAGCACGGAATCGATGCTGGACCGACCGAAGCTCGGGCATTATTTGCCGCAGTACCTGACCCGCGAAGAAATCGACAGCGTTTTTGAAAGTGCGGCCAACGGCAAGAATCCACTCCGCGACACCGCGCTTTTCGAACTCATGTACAGCGCAGGCCTCCGCATTTCGGAAACGCTTGGCATCAAGCTTTCGCAGCTGGACCTGGACAACGAATGGCTCACCCCCATCGGTAAGGGCAACAAGCAGCGCCTGGTACCCCTCGGCAGTAAGGCGAAAGAGAATCTGCGCGCCTGGATCGAGGAGGGCCGTCCCCTCACCCACCCGACCACGGACAATATTATCCTCAATTCCAGGGGCAAGCCCATGACCCGCATGGGGGCCTGGAAAATCGTGCAGCAGCATACCGCGCACCTCGCCAAGCAGGTCTCACCGCATACCTTCCGGCACAGTTTTGCAACGCACTGCCTGGAGGCAGGCATGGATTTACGCGTGCTGCAGGAACTCCTCGGGCATGCGGACATCAGCACCACGCAAATTTATACGCACATCGACAAGGAATTCATCAAGCAGGAACACCGTCAGTTCCATCCGCGTGAAATCAAAGAACGGACAAATTCACCCAAATAAGTGTTTAGACGGCGATAGCACGCAAGAATTACAGGGCAACGAACAATTGCCAAAAGCCCAAGAACGATGAAGACGATTAAACGCTTCTTTATTTAAGCAGAAAAGAACCGCAAGGTTCCTTTTTTGCATTCGAGAAGATGCTCCGCTCCGTGAAGAACGGCACCGTAAAGCCAGTGCGGATTGCACGGTAAACTCAAATATTAACGTATTCGTGCGAGAAGGGTTCCGTCTTTTTTGCAGAGCCCTACAGTGGCAACGATAACTTTATCACGATAGCCTAACTGCCCTAAAGTAAAAGATAAGTCCGTCATTTTAAAGCGATATAACGTCAACCATCCCCGAAAGCCCTCTTCACGCTCTTTATTCCTACGAACAAGAGCGAACAATTCATCACAATTTTTCCCTGCAAGAGACTTACAAGTATGTAGGCTAGACATTCCATCTATGGCAAACGATTCTACAGTCCATATTCTATGACTCTGGTGGGATAGAGCAATCAATGTGTCACCTTCTTTTTCGATAGCCCGTTGAACGCGGGACAATTCTGTTGGAGATAGATCGCAAGGGTATGCCAAACCGTCTTTATAACACATTTCAAACGAAATAACACCATCTCCTTCATAAGGGTGTATTTCCTCGTAATAAATAGAACTAAATAGGTAATCAGTTTCAAAACGTTCTGCGAAACTTGATTCATCGACATAGACACTATATCTTTCTTCTACCCAAGGTAATTTTTTAGCCGTAAGAACACTATCCGGGAAAAGTTTCTTTGAAACAACAACTCGTGCGAACAATTCATCGCATCTTGTCCCATCAGAAGATGTACACAGCGCCTGATAGGAACTGTCTTCATTAAGAAATATAGGCGAATAGAACGGATTACCCTTAAAAATCACAAGACCGTCCTTTAAGACTAATCGAGAAGAGGAATTTTCGTACGCATTATAATAGACATACTGCAAACGGACCTTTATTCCCTTTTGTGGATCGCTATAGTTCAACTTCTTAGCAAGGTTCACAAGCAAGACCGAATCTAGGGAACAGGGATGTTTCACCGAGATTCCATCAACTTCCGAAAAACAAACTTTATATGTTATATTTTCTTTCGAAGAATCTAAGTTATTAATTAGTTTATAAAAAATAAAGTCTTGTGAATACTTTTTATCACTCGTGTTATGAGGAATGAAATAATTATTGAATTGTGCGGAATCTAGTACCCTATAGGTATTTAAGGAAACTGTTCCACTAGTACGGGAATCCTGATTCTGGTCACACCCTGCCAAAATCGCTAAAATCAAAAGAATCAGAACTCTATAAAGCATACATCACCCACAAAAAAGTGCCCTTCACCCATAATTTTACTAAATTTGAGCCGTTCAAATTATAAACCAAGGATTAACAATGAGCAAGAATTACAAGATTGCAGTGCTTCCGGGCGACGGTATCGGCCCCGAAGTGATGAAAGAAGCTGTCCGCGTGCTGGACGTGGTTTCCAAGAAGTTCGGTTTCGACGTGAACGCCGAAT
>JAFZOV010000116.1 GCA_017550445.1 Fibrobacter sp. | reverse complement strand
CCGCTCCGCTCTCTCGCCGCCCGCAGGCCGCGCCCAGTTGCAGCGCGGCCACTGGGCGGCTCGGGACCAGTTCCTCCGCTCACATCCTCCGAGGTAACTCGCTCGCGCAGGCCGCGCCCAATTGCAGCGCGGCCACTGCTCGCTCGGGAGTTAGTCAAGCGCCTTGTTCCCATACAGGCGGCGTGCTCCGCTCGGCGGGCGGCGTGGCTGACGCTCCGCTATGCTACCGCCGCTCCGCCGTGGCGGGCGTGGCGTCCCTTAACGCAGTCCCCCATTGCCCGCCAACGCTCCGCACGCCGAATGTGTCTTTTGCCGATTGCCCGCCGAACGGCCGAAACAAAGCCACTTCCATTCAGCGCTATTCAACATAATGCGAGCCTGAATTATGCGTTGCCCTTGAAGCGCCCCGCATAATTCGCATTATATTTAATAGCGCTTTCGGCCGTTCGGCGGCCGTTCGCGTTCGCCCCGCTCCGCGCTCCCCGCGGGGCTCCGCGGCGGGCTGCGTGGCGAAGTTCCTCGCCCGCCGGGTTTGTCCGCGGCTCCGCCGCGTTTGCGCCTCCGGCCGCCTCTCTCCGAGGCGGCGCCACTTAAAAATAAGTAAGCGCCGCCTTTCTGCGTTCGGCCGCCTACCGGCTTGTACTCACTTCGTTCGTCCCACCCACCCACGCGGCTCCGCCCCCGCAAGCCCAGGCAAGCGGCCGACCTACGCCCGCCCGCTTGCGGCTTGCGGCGGCTCCGCCGCTCCCAGGTTTGATTTTTCTGCGTTTTTATGTGGCATTTTTGCATTTTTCTCCGATTTTTTTGGGGCTAATTCCGGTTTTTTATAACTTTGCAGCAAAGACGTCTTTCGGGGCTCTGATTTCCTCAAAAATTGGTGCCTTGTAAAAAATTTGAAGTCCCTAGTAAAATTAACAAAATCCCTAGTAAAAAATCATGGCAAAAACTGGTCGAATGGCTTACTATTTAGTGAACCGCAAAAATCCCAAGACAAATGTCGTTGAGCGCCACCTCCAAATTTACCTCTACTCCCAAATAAGTAAAGAGCAGATTTTGGATGGTGCCGTCCGTAACTCATCCATTCCCCGCGCGTATCTCTCTTTGACGCTTGATGCGCTGGTTGTTGAGATTAAAAACTTTGTGATGAATGGCCACAACATTTCGTTGGAGAACTTTGGCTCCATTGTTTCAACAATCCGCAGCCGCCCCTCTGAGGCTGGACTGGAAGTTAATGCCGAAAATGTAAAGTTATTCAAGTTCAACTTCCGCCCATGTAGCAAAATGCGCCGTATGGTGCAGCCAAGTAATATCGCATGGGTGCGTGTTCAAAAGGTGCAGGGAGACCTCCCAGTTCCCAATCCTCAACCGTAATCGTTTTACCATTAAAACAGAATTCCAACTATGAAACCGATAATTCAGATTAAGCCTATTGAACGCAAATCGCCGCGCAATGGCCGCGTTGCGTATTATGCAGCAAAAGAGTCTTACGAACCCATCATGCAAAAAGGCATTTACGAGGCCATTGCGCGTAATAGCCAACTTTCCCCGGGTGTGGTGCACGCCGCTTGCGACGCCATTTTCGATTCAATTCAGAACTGGCTGATGAACGGCCACTCCGTAGAAGTCCCCGGGCTGTGCTCGCTCCGTCCCGTCATCCATTCTCGCCCCTATTCAGTCCAGGACGAAGAAGATGGTTACCGGGCTGACCAGTGTATTAAGAAAGTTATGATTCGCGCCAGTTGGGCACCGCAGGTTCGCGATTTGCAGAAACCCGATAACTATTCGTTCACTCGCGACGGAAATCTCTACCCAACGCCCGAAACCCCGAATCCGTAAGCACGTCACTTCGTAATTATTTCCTCCCGCTCGCCTATGCCGCACACGGCACACGTTGAGCGGGAGTTTTGTTTGCGCCCCATCCGTGCGGGCGGCTACGCCAAGGCTATGCGCCCGCCCGCCTGGGCGCGCCATTTCGCTGCGCTTATTTAGAATAGCCGCGTAACTTGCACTCATTCAACGCGAAAAAAGTCCGCTATTTAGAAGCGTTTTACTTGCCAAAGTAAAAGGAAGTCCGTACCTTTGCAAAGCAACCACGGAGGATAGGAGGCTCCGCAGGGGTGCGACCGCCGAACGGCCGTGGCTGCCACGATGCACGCCGCCCAAGACAATTACCTCCTAATCTTTTGTCAAGGGCGGCGGCTTTTTTGTAAATTTGCCCTTGGTGCATTGTGGGGTATCGCGAAAAAACCCCGCAGAATGTTTAACTTAAAATCTTGCATTATGCAGAAAATTGAATTAATTGGTAACCTCGGGAGTGACGTTAACGCCGAGAAATTTAGTGAAAAGGGCTTTGTGCGGTTCCGCCTTGCTTGTTCGCGTGGTCCAAGAAGCGCGGAAGAAGATGCGAACCGAACAACGTGGTACACAATCACGGCCTATGTAAGTAGCGGTGTAATCCCATTTTTGAAAAAGGGTGTGCGTATTTTTGTGCGTGGAGACCTAACCGCCAGCACATACGTTGACCGCACCGGCGCCGTCCAGGTATCGCTGGACGTAATCACGCATGATTGCGAATTGTGCGGGTAAGGCTCGCATAATCGCCATTATGTAAACCATAGTGACATTATGCGTCACTTTATCGGGTTGGACTGGTTAGAATTCTATTGCCAGGAATCAAAAGAGCAAAGTTTGCACCAGTCCAACCTTTTGGCAAAGGGTGTCAAAGTAAAGGTTAGGAGTTACGGCACCCCACAATACAGAACTATGTATAGCATATTGGATGAGAAAGATTTCCCAGTTATTGAGGTGCGCCGCGACCCTTATTGTGCGGATAGTGGGGCGCGTATTATGGCTGATAGGGCTTGTCATTTGCGTGTATCTAATCGTTACCTATATACGGACGAGTGGCCGAAGTGGTTTAGATGGCTTATATCTTCATTCCATATCGCCGTTTGTGGGATTTCAAGGCTCGACATCTGTTGCGACTTCAACAAATTCAGATATGGCTACAATCCCTACAAATTTACCGCCAATTATATGGCGGGGCGTATCGCTAAAATGCACCAGTCCAACCTTGCAGCCTATGGGCGAGCAGGATGGGGGTGTCATACTTTCAACTCCCTTAAATGGGGAAGTCCCGCGAGCATGGTTTCGACGAAACTCTATGATAAATCTCTGGAACTTGCGCAGGGTGGCAATAAGAAAAACTACATTAAACAACAATGGGCTGTTAATAATTTGGATTTGTCCCTCCCCATATGGAGAGTTGAGTACTCAATTAGACCGAGCCGCGCAGAATTCGTTTCTAGTGAACGTAGCACCATGGCGCATGTGGGTTTGGAATATCTTCAAATTCGAAACAATGTAGTTAAATTGTTCCAGTCACTAACAGACCACTACTTTGATTTTCGCTTAATAGTGGCAACAAAGTGGGGCGAGCAACAAAGAAAAGACAGATGCCCACGCATCCCATTACTGGACGTGCCCGATGGAGATATAATTAAACTCGTCCGCCCTGATACGCGAGCAGAATGCGACCGAACCGATATGCTTGTAATTAACCGCCTTAACGCAATTGCTAATGACGAACAAGCAGAACCGAACGTTCGCTCTGCCGCAGTTAATATGCTGAGATACTACCCGATACTGCGAGATATGACCGCAGTGGAGGGTTTTATACCTTATTGGGTGGAGGACACCACGGCACAGTAGTGCCGTGGTGGAATTTCCACACCCCTGCACATATACCTTATATATATATATAGAATGAATAGTTATAAATTTGCAAACGAATTATATAATTTAATTGCTGCACTCCACAGAAATAACGTTATTTCCCACCGCGATGCATTGCGTTATAATGATGATATCTTTAACCTAGCCAACAGAGCAGAAATTAACACTGGCAGAGAAATCTATCACGACCGAAATATCTACATTTATGCCCGACATAGAAGCAAGAATAGCATGGAGGGGAACATCTAAATTCCCCGATTCCTTTATTATGTGTCCGAAGATAGGCGCAAAGACGTGCGTATCTCGGTGCGTGACGTGTCAACATTGGCGCGGGATGTACCTATCAATTAGAAGAAATCCAGTGATACGATGTTCCTACGGAGACCCAGTGTGAACGAGCGCTCCGCTCCGCTCCGCTCCGCT
>JAFZOV010000115.1 GCA_017550445.1 Fibrobacter sp. | reverse complement strand
GCACCGCTAGCGAAGAAAAGCTGGAAGACGGCACCACTGAGACTAAGTTCGGCAAGATGAGCAAGTCCAGCGGCGAATTCCTGACGGTCTCGCTCCTGATGGACCGCGGCTTCAACCCGCTCGACTACCGCTTCTTCGCAATCGGCAGTCACTACCGTAACTACCTGAACTTCACTTGGGAAGCTCTGGAAGGCGCAAAGGAAGGTCTCAAGAGCTTGCACAAGAAGACGGACCCGCTGATTGGCAAGGCTACCGCAATTACAAGCGATGCCGCCAAGGCATTCCAGGCGGAATTCAAGGACGCCATCGGCGACGACCTCAACATGCCCCGCGCACTCGGTATCATGAACACGATGCTCAAGAGCGATATCGATGACGGCGAAAAGGCTGCACTCGTAGCTGACTTCGACCAGATTTTCGGATTGAAGCTCGACCAGCCGCGTGAAGAATATGCCAAGAAGGGAGCCAACGACGGCGTGGATGTCGCAAAGATCGAAGCTTTGCTCGCCGCCCGTAAGGAAGCTCGCGCCAACAAGAACTGGGCCGAAAGTGACCGCATCCGCGACGAGCTCGCCGCGATGAACGTGGTCATCAAGGATTCCAAGGAAGGCACGACCTGGGAAATTAAGGCGTAGAAATGTGAAATGTGGGATGTGAAATGTGGGATGAGGAGATAAAACACTTCACATTTCTCATTACACATTGTTTAGTTTAGGTTCGTAAAATACTACGGGCCTTCTTTTTTTGTCATCCTGGAGCGTAGCGATAGGATCCACTGAATTTTCATTTGTATATTGACAGTATGAACATCAAGCAATTTGTCGTGAACCCCTTCGGTGTGAACGGTTTCGTTTTAAGCAACGATTCCGGCAATGCAATTCTCATTGATCCGAGCATTTCTAGCGAGCAAGAAGAAAACGCACTCGCCAGCTACATTGAGAAGAACGGGTTGACGGTGCGCCACCTGCTGAATACGCATTTGCACCTAGACCATGTACTAGGCAATGCGTTTGTAGCAAACAAGTATGGCGTACAGCCCGAGGCGCACGAAGAAGACGCTTTCCTCTTGGATTTGCAAGAAGAACAGAGTCAAATGTTCGGACTCCCGATGCGCTCTCCTTCGCCCGGACTCGGCAACTACCTTGCCGAGGGCGATGCCGTCGAGGTTCCGGGCATCAAGTTGCAGGTGATTCATGTGGCAGGCCACTCCCCCGGCGGCATCGCGTTTTTCTGCGAAAACCCGGGCGAAGTCAACGGCCAGAAGAATGTGCCGCCGCTGCTATTCCCCGGTGACATTATATTTGCGGGCAGCCGCGGCCGAAGCGATTTGTTCGGCGGTGACGAAGAGGCACTCGTCAGCGGAATCAAGAGTAAACTGCTCACGCTCCCGAAAGAAACCGTCGTATTCCCCGGACATGGTCCCATGACGACGATAGCAGACGAGAGTAGATGGTATTAAAGGAGATCCCGGGTCAAGCCCGGGATGACAAGCAAAAACGAGAATGGGCAACAAAGCGACAAGAATCGGGTGGATTGACGAATTCAAGGGATTCGTGTTGCTGCTGGTATGCCTATACCATGTAGAGCAATCCTTCTCGTATGCGAACATGGGAATGCTCCACTTGAGCGCCATGCGCATGTCGGCATTCTTCTTTATTTCAGGAATGCTTTTCAGCACACGACGCTTCCCGAATTTCAAAGATTATCTGATTCACAAGACCCGCGTCCTGCTTGTTCCCTACATTCTGCTTTCGCTGTTGTTCTTGGCGCTTGATCCGGTGCTGTACAATTTCAATTTATTCCCGAAAGCACCTCGCATGACCATCATGAACATTCACCCGGCCATCACAAGCACATGGGATTACATCTACTGGAACCTCGCCAAAATCTTTGTGGCAGGGAAATCTTCAATCGGGTCGGGCCCGCTGTGGTTCGTATTTACGCTGTATTCCGTGAGTTTGATGTTTTACGGGGTGCAATGGGCCACAAAGAAGGCTGGGATGACAAGCGCCGGTTCCGGAATGACAAGCAAGACGATTATCGCAGTCATAGCAATCATAAGTCTCGCGGGCGGGTGGATGCTGTACAAGAACCACATTCGATTGCCGCTGGGGATTGAGCGAGATTTGACGGTGCTATTTTTCTTCGCTTGCGGTTGGATGTGCAAAGAGCCGATTCGCAACAAGCTTTGCGCGAAAGGAAAGAAAGGTATCCCCTGGAGTCTTGTAGTAGTCACCTCAATCACGGCGTTCATTCTCTACGCCGCATTCGAAATTCCCGACCCGAATTTCAGCATCATGAATAACGACCTCGGGAAATCCCTCCCCATTTTTGTCGCGAGTTCTTTCTTCGGAATTGCGGGCCTTGTGACAGCCTTCGTCGCATTTGACAAGATTCCAAACATCGTGCCCATCCGCATACTCAAGGGAATTTTGCGGAACATTTCCCGCAATGCGCTTGTGATTCTCGCCATGCACTGGTACATTCTGCTGGTCATGCGCCTACTTTTCCGCAACACCTTCAATAAGCCTGGCATCGCGTACATCACTATCGCCGTTGTAGCAGCAGGCGTCATCGCCACGATTCCGCTATTCCGTTGCAAACTCTACAAGCTGCTCGGCAAGCAACCAGCAAGCGTGCGGGAAGCGCTGAATATACACGAGTAATGGATGGATTGCCACGCCCGCAATGCGGGCTCGCAATGACGTTGGCTACGAGAGCAATGACGTTAGATTTCTAGGAAGGCTTTTAAGTCATCCATGCGCTTTTTCGCCATTTCAACACCGTGTTCATAGGACTCATTCATCTTGTCCATATTGGTGTCAAATTGGTCGCACAAGTCAATCACAGGGCGAATCAAGAAAAGCTTGCCTTCTTTTTCCAGCTTTTCCATGCGTACGAACATTTTCTCATAGCGTTTTAGGCGAACCATGAGCGCACGGAACAAGTCCGGATACTTGCGCTTGTACATGGGGTTCAAAATGGCACGGTACTTGCGGAAATCCGTCACCGCCTCGCCCGGGTAATGAGTCGAAATCGCGACCACCTTGTCGCAGCCCTTTTCAAAGGCACGTTCGAATGGAATCGCCGCCGAAATGCAACCATCGGCATAATGCTTGCCGTCGAGTTCTGCCATCGGGAAAATCATCGGCAAGGCGCAACTGGCGCTGATTAAATCAAGCAGGCGTTTCTTGTCGTTCTTTTCGCTCTTGAATTCGGCGCGGCCTGTTTCGCAACAGGTAAGGCCGATTTCGCATTCGATTTTAGAATTATGATACGCCTCAAAGTCAAACGGCATTTCGCCATCGGCAGCGAGATAATTCAGCGCATGGAATTCCTTTTGAATTCCAATGAACTTACTTGCCCACTTTTTGCCTTTCTGCAGGCGCGTCGGGAGCACGATAAAACGCAAGCGACCCTGCTGACGCGTAATGAAGTTCACCGCTGCATGGGCTCCAGCAGAAACACCTGCCACGTAATTAAAATCAATCCCTTCGTCGAGCCAGGTGTCAATCACGCCTGCGCTGAACATAGTCTGACGAGAACCGCCCTCTAACACCAACCCAGTCTTCATTCTAACACCTCTTCAGGGGTTTCTGCCGCAACCGGGAGCGGAGTCACTTCACTCTTGCCCAACGCCTGCTGCTTGAGGCCCCAGACTTTCTGTCTGCAGTATTCGCTGCGTTCAGCCAAGTGCTTCGAAGAAGGAATTCCCTTCACACGTTCAATCTTTTCGGGTTCGCTAATCACAATCTGCGTGCGGTGACCACGCTTGTAAATACCGTCGATACCAACTGCAAGCACGGGCGCGCCAGTGCTACGAGCAAGGAACGCAAAGCCCGTCTTGAATTCATTCAGCAAGCCATCGTAACGGCACTTGCCTTCAGGGAAGATAATTACAGAATTGCCTTTCTCCAGTTCGCGTTTGGCAATCAGGGCCCATTCGGTATCCAGATTAAAGCGGTCGCAAGGAATCACGCACTTCACGCGAGTCAGCGCCCAGCTAAAATGCGGGTCTTCAATCTGGTCCTTCGCAACAACGATGCTTCTGTCATGGAAAAAGATAGCAAGCATCATCAGAGGGTCCCACATGCTGGTGTGATTCGCAATAATCACCGACGGCGTCTTCAGGCGCGGAGACTTTACGGTTTCACCGAGAAAGGTAACCTTCGGGCGATTCCAAACAAGCAAATAGACTCGCACGGTGTAGATGACTATCACCATGAAAAAGCGCATGAAGCTTTCGACAAAAATATTTTTCTTTTTATCGTTCACGATATATAAAATTCAAAGACAGGAGAGGTATGAAATGTGAAGTGTGAAATGTGGAATGAATGATTACCATTAGTCATTACACATCACACATTGCACACTAGCCATTACTTTCCTAAACTTTCCTTGGGAATACTGGTAAAGGTTAGCGCTCCCTTGGCATGAACGTTGCCGTTCACTTTCACGATGCAGTCAAAACCGACCAACACGCCGCCTTCCTTCGTCTTCTTGACAGAGATTTCAAGCTGGTCACCCGGAATCACCGGCTTCACGAACTTGAATCCGTCAATCTTCAAAAGCACGTAGAGATTCTTTTCCAAATCTTCGGCAGGCTTTTCGATTACAAGCGAGCAAAGCTGAGCGCAGCTTTCCACGATGAGCACGCCCGGCATAATCGGAGTTCCCGGGAAGTGACCCGTAAAATACGGTTCGTTCACGCTCACGTTCTTGATACCCACAGCAGATTCATTCGGCACGAGTTCCGTGACCTTTTCGATCATCTGGAACGGCGGACGCTGGGCAATCTTTTCGCTGATTTCGTAAATGTTCATCATAGAGAAAGACCTCCGTCGAGCACAAACACCTGGCCGGTCACGTAGGCGAACTGGTCAGAAGCCAAGGCAGACACAATGTTTGCAACTTCGTCGGCAGAACCAAAGCGCTTCAGAGGAATCTTTTCGAGGTAGCCCTTGCGGGTTTCTTCGGGAATCGCTTCGATCATTTCGGTAGCGATAAAGCCCGGAGCCACGGCATTCACGCGGATACCGAAACCACCGAGTTCCTTGGCGAGCGTCTGGGTCAAGGAATTCACTGCACCCTTCGTGGCGCTGTAAACTGCCTGGCCAGCGAGAGCGAACTTCGAGGACACAGAGCTCATGTTAATGATCACGCCGGACTTTTGCTTGTACATCTTCACGGCCACCTGCTGGGCGCAGTAGAAGTAACCCTTCACGTTCAGGTCGAAGCACTTGTCCAAGGTTTCCGGATTCATCATCATCAAGTATTCGTCGCGAACGATACCGGCATTGTTCACCAGCACGTCGATGCGACCGTAAGCCTTGAAGACTTCGCGGATCATGACTTTCACCTGAGAAAGGTCAGCGACATTCGCCTTGTAAATCATGCCGTCGCCACCTTCGGCCTTAATCTGGTCCAAAGTCTGCTGGGCAGCCTCGTCGGAACTGGAGTAGTTCACCACGACAGTATAGCCATCGCGAGCCAATCGCAAAGCACACGCCTTGCCGATTCCCTTAGAAGCACCTGTTACCAAAGCTACTTTCATATTCTAGCTCCTTCTACCTAAACACTATTTTCCGAACACGACTGCGCTGTAAGAACCGCCCGTCGCGTAAGAGATAACCAAAATTTTCTTGAGATTTGCCGATTCAGTCGTTTTTGCAGAAACAGAACCGTCAGCAGCCACATAGTAAGCGTTATCGTTTGCCATTTCGCCGCACAAAAGGAGAGCTGCTTCGGCAGCGGCAAGGGCTGCAGACCCCGCACGGCCTTCACCAGTGCGTTCCTTGACTTCGAAGAGCGGCATCGTGGCAAGCTTTTCACCAAAGACGCGCTTGAGAGCCCCCTTTTCGATGTCGTCAATCTTCTTGCAACCGTTTGCAAAACCGCAAACAGCATCCACATCGGCAGCCGTAATGCCAGCATCGGCCAGAGCGTCGGCAATGGCCTTATCCAAGGCTTCGTCAGAACCAGCGAGTTTACCGAACTTCACGTTCTTGCGGCCATGGCCGAATCCGAGAGCGTAGCAGTAAACCTTGGCGCCGCGGGCCTTGGCGTATTCTTCTTCTTCGAGCAAAATCGACACAGAACCGTCGCCCACCACAAAGCCTTCGGCGTTTGCGTAAGGAGCAACCACATCGTTTGCAGCCACGCCAAGCTTCTGGGCAAATTCCGTAATAATCGGCAGGTTTTCGTCGGTACCAGTAGCCATCATGGCCTGTTCCTGACCGTCGTGAATCACGTTCATGGAGTAGCCGATGCTATCGAGGCCAGAAAGCGGACCGGTGGTAATGGTAACGCCGTAGCCCTTGATGCCCGAGCAAATGGAGAGATAACCGCCAGCCGCATTGTAAACGGTGTGCGGGAACTTGAAGGCGGAACCGCCGGCATTGCCAAGTTCAGCAATCAGTTCTTCAAAATCGTAAGTCGCGCCAAGACCACCTTCGCTGGTACCCACGATAATACCGATATCCATGGCATTTTCGTCAGACACCTTGAAGTTTGCATCTTGCAGCGCACGCATGCCCGAAACGGTCTGGAGCTGG
>JAFZOV010000004.1 GCA_017550445.1 Fibrobacter sp. | reverse complement strand
GATAAAGGATAGAGTCCGGGAAGCGGCGCTTATCAGCCGGGCGCTTCAAGTCGTCGGCCAGGTATTCCTTCTTGAAAATCGTATAGAGGCTATCGAAGTGGGCCACCACGCTATCTTCAGGCATGTCAAATTTCTTGGTCAGGTAAAGGCGACGAGTGGCACGATACTTGACGCGACGACGGACCTTTTCCACCTGCACACGGGCAACGCTATCGGCATAAGCCTGAATGTCCGGATCAATCGTCGAATTAATGGAAACACCGTCAGCATAGAGAGAATTTTCGCCGTACTTCTTTTCCATGTACTTGCGGATTTCTTCGTAGAAATAAAGACCAGATTCGTTGGAGACTTCCTTCTTCGCAAGTTCAATCGGAGTCTTTATATATTCATGGTATTCGTCGTCATTGATGTAGCCGGCATCGCGCATGGCATAAAGCACCGTATTGCGACGTTCGAGAGAAGCTTCAGGGTGACGGTCGGGGCGGTAGGCCTCCGGGCGCTGCAACATACCGGCCAACACGGCGAGTTCCGGAATCGTAAGGCTATCGAGCGGATGACCGAAGTAGAACTTGCCTGCCGCCTGGAAACCGTAGTTACCGCCAGCGAGGTAGACTTCGTTCATGTAGAATTCAAGAATTTCTTCTTTAGTATACGTCTGCTCGATGCGGATAGCCGTCATCATTTCCTTGATCTTACGCGAAATCGTGCGTTCAGGAGTCAAGAACAAAAGCTTAGTCAGCTGCTGCGTCAAGGTCGAAGCACCGCGAAGTTTCTTGCCGGACAAGGCACTTTCCATAATGGCAGAGGGAATCGCCCACACATTCATGCCCCAGTGACTATAGAAGGCGCGGTCTTCGGTAGCCATCACCGCATGGATTGCGTTTTCGGGAATCGAATCGAAGCTAGTCCATTCGCGACGTTCCACGAAATATTCGTGTGCAATCTTTCCGTTCATGTCGTAGATGTTGGTAACCAGCTTCGGGTTAATCTGTTCCAACTGCGAAAGGGACGGAAGCTCCGGCGAGAAGTGGTTGTACACTGCGACGACAGCAATAAAAGCGGCCACCACAGGAACTGCGAAGATAATGAGCCACATAATGATCTTGCGATCAGTAAACCAGCTCTTTAAGACCCCGGGAACAGCCTGCAATATGGATTTGACTTTATTCATAGTATAATAATGTTATTTTTCGGGGAAAGATAGAAAATTTTCATTTTTTTATTCAACGCCCCTTGACAAAAGCACGCATTAAGCTATATTTGGGCCATCAATCAAGCGGATGTAGCCCAACTGGATAGAGCGTTTGGCTACGAACCAAAAGGCTCCAGGTTCGAGTCCTGGCACCCGCAGAAGGAAAGGTTAATCGAAAGATTAACCTTTCTTTTTTTTGCTTTTCACCCGTACACCGTTAAAATATTTTTTCAAACCTTGCAAACACGTGTTTGCACGCCCCCGCCCCTACTAATTCTAAAATTGGCCCCCAGAGAGTGATTGGCTATCCACGTTTTTTCGAGGTTGTTTGTGGAATACAAAGATCACATTCTCAGCGAGGCCATTCGGCTTGTCTTTCTGGAAAGTCGCCGACAACAAGGTCTCACCCAAATCGGGCTTTCCCTTCGTTCAAATATCACCCGGCAATTCATATCGCAAGTCGAAGTCGGCAAAAGGCTTCCCTCTATCAACACCCTTTGCGCATTGGCAAATGCCTATCACAAAACCCTTTCCCAGCTGTTCTACGAAGTGGACCGATTTTACCCCTTGGTCGAGAACAAAAACTATCCTTTCAACATTCCGCCGAATATCGCCGCAGAAACAAGGGATAAACTGATAGAATACATCAATAACGCCCAAAAACAGCAGGATTCAACGTCGACAGAGCCTCCTCCATCAGGAAAATGTCCGGGGCAATAACCGCTATTTTAACCCTTAACAAAAATGTATTTTTTTGCTATCTTTAGCCCCCGATGGAATGGCCGAAGAACATAAAAACGCTCACCGAAGACGAGCTTAAGGCATGGCTCCGGGACGTAGACGAAAAGCCGTTCCGGGCAAGCCAAATTCAGAAATGGCTATTTTGTCAGCAGGTCAAAACCTATGACGAAATGGGCAATATTTCGCCCGCTCTCCGTCAAAAACTGGCAGACCAGTTTACGCTCCGCGCACTGACCGAAGAACAGCGCATGGAGTCGGTAGACGGAACCGTCAAATGGCTTTTTAAGACCCATGACGACCACCACATCGAAACGGTGATGATTCCTGCCAACGGTCGCTATTCCGTATGCGTTTCGACCCAGGTGGGCTGCGCCATGAACTGCGCCTTCTGCCGTACCGCCAAGATGGGCTTCACCCGCAACCTGGAAGCTGGCGAAATCCTCGAAGAAATCATCAACGTGAACTGGTACCTGAAAGATTCCGGCCTGTTGAATGAGGAAGGCAAAACCGCCCAGGTCACCAACATCATCTTCATGGGCATGGGCGAACCGCTGAACAACCTGGAAAACGTGCACCGCGTCTGCTGCACGCTTCATAACCAGAGCCTGTTCAACATGGGCGCAAAGCGCATGACCGTAAGTACCAGCGGCGTGGTACCCAAAATCAAGGAACTCGTGGACCGTAATACCCCCTGTTGCCTTGCGGTTAGCCTCAACAGCACGAACAATGAATACCGTTCGTCCGTGATGCCGGTAAACAAGACATGGCCCATAGAAAAACTTTTGGAAGCGGTTGACGAATACATCCGCAGAACCGATAATTACGTAACTTTTGAATTTGTCCTGATTCAGGACATCACCTGCACCCCGAAGGCGGCCAAGGAGCTCATCCGCATTTGCGCCCCTCGCCGCGTGAAGGTAAACGCCATTGTGCTTAACGACGGCGACGATCCCACGCTGCACGCCCCCACGCCGGAGCAGGTAGAAGACTTTTTGGCAATGGTTAGGGCAGCCGAAATTCAAATAACGATCCGAAATCCGCGTGGCCGCGATATTCTCGCAGCCTGCGGACAGCTCGCGTATAAAAAGAAGGATGGTAAAACATGTTGACACAAAACCTCCCGGACTTCTGGGACAACCTCTACGCCGAAGGTAAGGACTACTGGAATCTCAAGAAGGCAACCCCCGCCCTCCTTGAATTCTTCAAGCATCCTTCCTGCCCCGCCACAGGCTCCGTTCTAGTTCCCGGTGCAGGCTTTGGCTACGACGCCGAAGCTTGGGCTTTGCGCGGTCACGATGTTCTGGCAGTGGATTTTGCCCCCTCTGCCGTCGACGAACTGGACCACTTGAGCCGCAAGCACAAGAACCTGCGTTCTTTGGACCTTGACCTGTTCTCGCTTTCTCCCAAGGATGACAAGCGTGGCGGCCAGCTTTTTGACATCGTCTACGATTATTGCGCCTTTACCGCAATCCACCCGGGTCGCCGCGACGAATTCTTCGAAGTCTGCTACAAGATGATGAAGGATGACGGCCTCTTGATTCTCTTCTTGTACCCGCTCATGAACGGCAAGACCCTGCAAGGCCCGCCGCATGCCACCAGCGAAGGCGAACTCATGGCTCGTCTCGGCGGTGTGTTCGACGTGGTGGAACGCATCAAACCGGTGAACAGCATTGCCGGTCGCGAAGGCAAGGAAGAAATCTGGCTCCTTAAAAAGTGCCTGTAAGTTATAATTCAGAATTCGGATTTCAGAATTAGGAATTATAATAAGCAATCATTCGACCTATTTTTAATTGTCATCCCCGGCTTGACCGGGGATCTTTTTTTCCTCTCTTTGTCATTCCCGCGTAGGCGGGAATCTCCTTCATCACTTGATTTTTTTCTACCTTTACACAAAAATTTCAACCCAAGGAATTAAGGTAATTTTATGGCTAAAGAATTATGCCCCTGTGGATCTGGCAAAGCTTACGATGAATGCTGCGAACCCATCATCAAGAAGCAGACTCTCGCTGCAACTCCCGAAGCTTTGATGCGTTCTCGCTACACCGCCTACGTAAAGCAGGAAATTGAATGGCTCAAGGACTCTTTGGAAGCTACCCAGCGCAGCGACTTCGACGAAGCCAGCGTGACCGCATGGAGCAAGGAATCCGAATGGCTCGGCATTGAAATCAAGCAGACCAAGACCGAAGAAGAAAAGAACATCGGCTGGGTCGAATTCATCGCCCGCTTCAAGCAGGGCAACATCACCCGCAACCACCACGAACTGGGCGAATTCCACAAGGTGGGCGGAGCATGGTTCTTCTACGACGGCCGTGCCGTGAAGCAGGAAACTGTCCGTCACGAAGGTCCCGTTGTTGGCCGTAACGATCCGTGCCCCTGCGGTTCTGGCAAGAAGTACAAGAAGTGCTGCGGCGCAAATAAGTAGCCTCAGGGGCTACGCCCCGTAAGGCAGTTCCTAGTTTGGAGTTACTAGTTACTAGATTTTTTCTATAAGAATTTCTAGTAACTAATAACTAGTAACTATTAACTTTTTTTCGAAGAAAAACCATGTTCAAAGTTTTTGTTGACGGCGAAGCAGGAACGACCGGCCTGCAGATTTACGAAAGACTCGCAAAGCGTAACGACATCGAAGTGTTGCGCATCGCTCCCGAACTCCGTAAGGATATTAACGAACGCAAGCGACTCATTAACGAGTCGGACGTCACATTCTTGTGCCTGCCCGATGCAGCCGCTATCGAAAGTGCCGCCCTCTGCGAAAACCCGAACACCCGCGTGATTGACGCCTCTACGGCTCACCGCGTGAACCCCGACTGGACCTACGGGATGCCGGAACTCTGCCCTGCCCAGCGCGAAGCCATCGCCAAGAGCAAGCGCATTGCAAACCCCGGCTGCCACGCCACAGGATTCATCCTCGGCGTTCACCCGCTGGTTGCCGCCGGCGTGCTCCCCAAGAGCGCCAACGTTTCTGCCTACAGCATCACCGGCTATTCCGGCGGTGGCAAGAAGCTCATTGCCGAATACGAAGAAGCCGCAGCCCTCTCGCATGCTGCCGGTGAATCGAAGGCAATCATGGCTCCGGCTCCGTACGCCCTAGCACTCGCCCACAAGCACCTGCCCGAAATGAAGAAATACTGCGAACTTGAAAACGTTCCGTTCTTCAACCCGGTGCTTGGCCCCTACTACAAGGGCATGGCCGTGACCGTCGCCATCTTTGCAAATGAGCTCACCAAGAAGGTCGGCCCCGAAGGCCTCACCGAAATCTTGGCGAAGCATTACGAAGGTTCTCGCTTTGTGAAGGTCTTGCCGTATGAAGCAGCCCCCGTGCTCTTTAACGGTCGCCTTGACGCCACCGTCTGTAACGATACGAACAACGCCCGCATTCAGGTGTTCGGCAACGAAAACGTGATGCAGGTGACGACTATTATCGACAACCTCGGCAAGGGCGCAAGCGGTGCCGCAATTCAGAACATGAATATCGCCCTCGGCCTCGACGAAGGAATCAGCCTTTAATGTTCCTAGACGAAAAATCAATTGAAGTTCGCTCCGGTAAGGGTGGCGATGGCATTTGCAGTTTCCACCGCGAAAAGTTCGTACCCCTCGGCGGTCCCGACGGCGGTGACGGCGGTCGCGGCGGTCATGTGATTTTGCAGGTGAACGAACAGTATTCGACTCTGCTCGACATGGGTAACGCCCGCGTCTATAAAGCCGAAAGTGGACAGCCCGGTGGCGCCAAGCGCTGCACCGGTCGCTCTGCCGAAGACCTAATCGTTAGCGTTCCTCGCGGCACCATTGTAAAAGATGCTGAAGGTCGCATTCTTGCAGACCTTACCGAACCCGGCCAGCGCTGGATTGCTGCTCGCGGCGGCAAAGGCGGCATGGGCAACCAGCACTTTGCAACGCCCGCAAACCAGGCTCCGCGCAAGTGCACGCCCGGCGAAAAGGGCGAAAAGCGCGAACTCTTCTTGGAACTGAAGCTCATGGCAGACGTAGGCCTCGTCGGATTCCCGAACGCAGGCAAGTCTAGCCTCGTGAACAAGATTTCAAGTGGCCGCCCCAAAGTCGGCGACTATCCCTTCACCACGCTTGAACCCGTGCTCGGCATTGTGCAGTTGAACGGCCACAGTTTTGTGGTCGCAGACATTCCGGGTCTCTTGGAAGGCGCTAGCGAAGGCAAGGGCCTGGGTCACCAGTTCCTAAAGCATATCGAACGTACGCATACGCTCTTGTTCGTGATTGACGGCTTTGAAGAAAACGCCTTCGAGCAGTTCGTCGTCCTTAAAGAAGAACTCAGGGCATTCCACCCGAAGCTCGCCAAGAAGCCTTATGTGATTGCCCTGAACAAGAGCGACCTCGGCATTGACGCTGCTATCAAGCAGTTCAAGGCGCACAAGGAAAAAGTCATTGTGACTTCTGCCATGACAGGCGAAGGCTGCAAGGAACTCACGCTTGCTCTGGACGAAGCCGTTCCGCACGTGCAAAAGAAGAAGGTTGGCTGGGAAAGTTCCCCCAAGACCACCATTAAGAAAACCGCCCGCAGCAAGAAGAAGGCTTAACGCATGGCGAAAAAGGAACAAAGCACACCGGTCATCGTAAACCGCAAGGCGAACCACCTCTATTTTGTCGACGAGACATTCGAGGTGGGTATCATGCTGATTGGTTCGGAAGTCAAGTCTATCCGCGACGGCAAGTGTACTTTGGGCGAAGCCTGGATCGACATCGACGAGACCAAGAACGAAATCTGGCTCGTGGGTGCGCACATCGACGAATACCTTTTCGCGAACCGCTTCAACCATTTCCCGGCAAGGCGCCGCAAACTCTTGGCGCACGTTCACGAAATCGTCAAGATGCGCAAGGCAAAAGAGCAGAAGGGATGCACGCTCATTCCGCTGAAGCTCTACTTCAAGAATCGCCGCGCCAAGCTCGAAATGGGAATCTGTCGCGGTAAAGACCAACGCGACAAGCGTCAGGACATCATCAACCGCGACGCAAAACTTGAGATGGCCCGTGCGGCAAAGGCGCACCGCTAATGAAGAAACTTCTTCGGTATACTTTCGCTTGCGCCGCTCTTGCAGTTTCTGCCTGGGCCTCCCCGATGATTGATGCCGAAGACTGCGCCAAGCAGCATCAGGCAAGCTTCCACTGGTTCCCGGTACAGAAGACATTTCTTCTGGCCTCCGCTAACGACACGCTTAAATTTGCCATCGGACTCCCCTACGTCAGCAGCCACGGCAAATCCGCAAAACTCAAGCGAGCCCCGCAAATCGTCGACGGGCATATTTTTCTTGACTCCGCCGACGTCGCCAATTTATACAAGACTGAGGCAAAGGAGATGCCCGCGGAGACGGGCATGACAGCTAATGAAAAGTCCGAAAAGGAACCTACTAAAGCAGCTGTAGTATCCGCAACAAAGCCGCCCGCAAAAACAACCGCACCTAAGAACGAGACAGCCGGCACACGCGAAGTCAAGACAATCGTCATCGATCCCGGTCATGGCGGCAAGGACACCGGCGCCCAGGGCAAGAACACCAACGAAAAAGATATCGTGCTCGCCGTCGGCAAGCTCCTGAAAAAGGAACTTGAAAAAGAAGGTTTCAACGTCAAGATGACCCGCGACAAGGACGTGTTCATCGAACTCGGCGAACGCGCCAACCTCGCGAACCAATGGGACGGCGACCTTTTTATCAGCCTGCACTGCAACGCTATCGACGCTAGCGCCGAACGCAAGAAGCAAATCAAGGGCTACCACGTGTACGTGCTCCGCGCCCCCGAAAGTGAAGAAGACAAGGCCATCGCCCGCCGCGAAAACAAGGTGGCAACGCTCTACGGCGAAAAGAATGCCAAAGAAGAACTCTCCCCGCTCGAATGGTTCAAGCTCGAAGCCCGCCTCGAAAAATACAAGCAGAACAGCTACATGTTCACCGAGCAAATGCTCAAGGCCTTCGATGACGGCAAAATCAAGCGCCAGGGTGGCGGCGTTGGCGGTGCAGGTTTTATGGTGCTCGTAGGCGCTTTAATGCCTGCAGTCCTTTTCGAAATAGGCTTTATCAGCAACCCCGAAGAAGAAGCCTACATGAAAACGACCAAGGCTCAAGAAGACATCGCCGCACGTGTCGCAAAAGCGGTCAGCTCCTATAAAGAAGCTGTCCACAATTACCGCGAAACGTTGGGACGGAATTAATCTTTTTTCGACAAAGCTGTTTGCCAAATGAGGTTAGCCACTTCGTCGGCAATTTCTTCGAACGTCTTCTGATAAAGCTCTGTCTTCACCGGCGTCCCACCTTCGCAGGTTTTGGTCCTTGCAATATAGCCGTCAAACCAGAAGTCGGAATATCCCTTTAAGCTAACCCACAGCACGTCTTCTTCATAATCGCTGGGCGGCAAATAAGGAGCGAAGGTACCCTTCAAGGTTTTCCCCTCATGATCAAGCAGGCTTTCTACATAACTTTTCCCAGCGTCGCTCAACGAATCGTCACCAAAATATTCGTAAAATGCGCCGGAGACAATCGCCTCATAAATTTTTTTCTGCACGTCCGCAAGAACATCCGCAAACAAGGCGAAATCCTCCTGCGGGCAATTCTTCACCAAGTCCTCGGGTTCTGAACTGGAACTTTCAGGGACTGAGCTAGAGCTTATGCCATGAGCCTCATTGTATTCTTCGATACTGGTATAGACCTTATTTTCATCCAACTTGTAATCCTTATAGGTGCTATCGTTGGAGCACTTCATTGCAGTTCGGGTATAATAGGCGTTCGCACAAGGATCATACACAATACCATAAAGGGCAACCGGTTCCTGTACAGCCCCGCATTTCTGTAATTTGTCTTCCCACTGTGTCAAAAGCTTTTCAGACAAAGTCGTGTCAGAAGCAAGGTACTTTTTATAATCGTCGCAGGTAAGCGCCCGTGTACTTGAACAGGCAGGAACATTGTATGAAATCGCTTCGCAGGTCACAGAAGGATCTTTCGCAAGAACGTATCCTGCAATACTCGACGAGCTACTTTCTGAAACCTCGGAGGATGAACTCGTGTTTTCAACGGATTCCGATGAAGAACTTTCTTCAAGGACTTCGGCGCTGGACAAAGTGGAATTTCCTGCTGATTCAGAAGAACTCGACTTTTCGTCAGCTGCGGAACTCAATTTTTCATCGTCCGAAGTACTGGACGAAGAATCCGGATCAGCAATCTCCGGATCCGGGGCCGGAGCCTGAGAGTTGGAATCATCACCGCAGCTTGCCCAAAAAAGGCCTGCAACGGTCAAACAACTTAAACGAACTACTCTACGGAAATCCATAATTCCTCCTTTTTTCCACTAAAATATATACATAATTTATCTTAAACGTACTACCATCAAAAAAATTATCAAACATATTTATTGACAAATTATCCAGAACATAAGAAAAATCCCCGGCCGAGGCCAGGGATTTTAAGTCTTTCGTCTCTCGTCTGTAGCCGCGTTGCGGCGTTCTACAAGCGAAGCGGTCTAATTACACACCCTTCTTGAAGCGCTTGCTCCACCAGAGAACCACCGGAGAGCAGATGCACACAGAAGAGTAGGTACCGATAAGGATACCGAAGCACTGGACCAAGCCGAAGTCGCGGATGGAAGAACCACCCATCACAGCGAGGATCACGCACACGAACAAGGTCGTGAGAGAGGTCACCATGGTACGGCTGAAGCACTGGTTCATAGACTTGTTAATGGTTTCGGCGAAGTTGCTGGAACCATACACGGCAGTATTTTCACGGATACGGTCGAAGTTCACGATGGTGTCGTTCACAGAGTAACCAATCATCGTGAGGAGCGATGCAATCAAGGCACCGTCGAAGGATAGACCGAAAGCAGAGATAAAGCCGAGGGTAATCAAGGTATCGTGCACAAGGCCGAGCACGGCAGCAACACCGAAGCCGAGACCGAACTTACCGAAACGGAACCACACGTAGATTAAGATGCCGAGCCAGGCGAGGATCACGGAGAGGATTGCGTTGAAGCGAAGTTCCTTACCAATGGTCGGACCCACATTGTCCTTAGCCACGATTTCGCACTTCTGACCGGCCTTTTCGAAGGCCTGAGCCATCTTGACTTCGAACTGAGCGTCGTCAGAGGCGCGCATGCTAATCTGGTAAGAGTTAGCAGAAGTACCACCGAGCGTACGGACCTTCGTGCCAGAGATGCCGGCAGCGGACAGAGCCTTGCTCAAATCCTTTTCATGCTTTTCGCTATCCTGGTACTGCACGGTATAAACCTGACCACCAGTGAAGTCAATGCTGAAGTCAAAACCCTTGATTGCGACAAAGGCGATAGAAGCAATAATGAGGATTGCAGAAATGAGACCGAAACGGCGACGGTTCGGAATGATCTGGAGGTTAGCTTCGTTGATAGCCTTGAAGCCGCCACCGATAGAAAGGGTGGTAGCGTCGCGCTTGGCAAGCTTCCAATCCAAGATGGAGCGGGTCACCGTGATAGCGCAGAACAAGGAAGTAAGAATACCGATGGTAAGAGTAAGACCGAAACCCTTCACAGAACCCGTACCAATCTTATAGAGGATAAGGCCGGTAAGCACGGTGGTCAAGTTGGAGTCCAAGATGGCGCCGAAAGCACGTTCGTAACCCTTGGCCACGGCAGCGCGAGCGGTAAGACCGTTCTTGAGTTCTTCACGGATACGTTCGTAAATAATCACGTTGGCGTCGAGAGACATACCCACCACGAGGATGAAGCCTGCGATACCGGGGAGAGTCAAAGTAGCGTTGAACACGGACATCACGGCGGCGGTCACCAAAGTGTTGATCACCATACCGAAGCTAGCGATAAGACCACCGAGGCGGTAGTAGGCAACCATGAACACCAAGCAGAGGATAAGGCCGATAGCACCGGAACCGAAGCCCTGCACAATGTTTTCTTCACCGAGGGTTGCACCCACGCTGCGGCTTTCAATAATCTTCATCGGGGCCTTCAGGGCACCGGCGCGGAGCACGACAGAGAGGCGGTTAGCTTCAGCCATGTCGTCGAGGCCAGTAATCTGGGCTTCGCCGTTGGGGATACGGTCACGGATCACCGGAGCGGAAATCACCTGGTTGTCAAGAACGATAGCCATCTGCTTGCCGATGTTGGCGGCAGTCACGGCAGAGAACTTTTTCGGACCGATGCCACCGAACTTGAGGCTAACGGCCACTTCACCGGCGCTCACACCGTCAGACACGCGGTAGGGGCGAGCATCGACCACATCGTCACCGGCCATTTCGGCACGGCGCTTGAGCAAGTAAAGACGCTTGGCCTTGATCTTGGAATCGCGCTGCACCGGTTCGAGACCGCTGCCGAAAGCGAAAGCAACATCGCGCGGGATCAGCTTCTGCACACCTTCAGTAGCGAGGAGCTTCTTGACCTTTTCGACATTTTCTTCGGCGATAAAGCCGCCGTTACCAAAGCTCATGTAGTAAGCGGAAAGGGCAACGCCGACCTCAGATGCCGGTTGAGCCTCGACTGCGGCAGAATCCTTGGCGGAATCGGTAGCAGCAACTTCGGCAGCAGCGGGAGCCTTACCGAGGAGTTCATCATCAGAAAGGGCCTTAGTCGTGTCCTTGGCGGAATCAGCCTTGGCAACCGTAGAGTCCTTGGCCGTAGAATCCGTAGCAGCAGAGTCAGTCACAATGTCGGTGGTCTGGCGGGTCAGGTACTGGTCGATGAGGCCAACAACCTGGGTAAACTTTTCAGCTTCGGCAAGAATCTTGAATTCGAGCTTAGCGGTGGATCCCACGAGAGCCTTTGCAGTGGAGTCATCCACGCCTGCCAGTTCAACCACGATTCGGTCGTCGCCGGACGGAGAAATCTGAGGTTCAGAAAGACCGTACTGGTCAACGCGGTTACGGATGATTTCAAGGGACTGTTCCTGAACGTCCTTAATATCTTCACCCTTGATGCCGGACTTGTCGATTTCGAGCGTGATAGCCGTACCACCGGCAAGGTCAAGGCCGAAATTGATGGATTTTGCACCCAGCTTCGGATTTTCCTTGAGGAAGGTCTGCTTTTCAGCACCCTTCTTGGTGTGGACCTGGATAGAAGGCCATACAGTGTAGGCCGACAAAACAATGACGAGGAGAATAATGAGTTCTCGCATGCCGAATTTTTTCTTGTTCATTTGTAATCCCTTAATAAGGCATTATTCAGTAAGTTTTGCGCCCAAAGATAGCAAAATGATATTACTTATTAGTTACCGGTTCTTTGAAAACCAGTTTAAATGGAGCCGAACAAACCGAAATGCCCTTTATTTCTTAAAGCGTTTCACGTCCGTACGCACCCCATCGCTCACCACTGCATGGTATAGCCCAGGAGACAGCGCCTTTATATTTATAGTGGCACTATGTAAAGCCTGCTGACGCAGAATTTCGCGCCCTTGCAAGTCAAGAACACGGATGGAAGCCCCCTTCTTGAACTCGCTACCCATTTCTACAAACAAATTATCATTCATTTGATGAATAGAGGTCCCATAGACGTTCGTAATCTGTCCAAGCGCCGTAGTAGACGTATCCTTCGTCGGAATTTCATCATCTTTGCCAAGCAGACGCCACACCTGGTTCCATTCCCAATCATTGGCCCAGCTCTGCACAACGCGTTCGCCATCCGAAGTTGCACGTACGTACATGTTGCTGTGCTGCATCTTCATGCGGACCACGGAGCCTTCGTAGCCGGACTGTTTTTCCATCACGACCTTCTGGTGTTCGCCACCATTCCACTTGTAAAGGCCCATGGTAATACCGGCATCCTTCGATTCGTTGGGAACGTCAATGGACAGATCACCAAAGTTGAAGCGGTACGTGGTGGTCGAAAGCGGAGTAATCGTAACGACAGCGGCATCAGAATTGCAATCGCCGAGAGCAAGCTTGTCTTCGGAAGTCCGCACCATGCAGGTTCCAAAGTTCATCGAGAACACTCGAACCGTATCGGGTTTTGCGGGCTTGGCCTGCCACACGCGCACCCAGTCGCTTTCAAAGTAAGCAGGCTTATCAGCAGTAATGTCGATGTCATCGCCAGCCCAGCCACCGATGGCCAGATTCACGATGATGTACTGCGCCGAGAGCTGTTTGATTTCTGTGGGGCGATTGTAGCTTGCAAACTTCTTGTCGTCAAAATAGAAGCTAAGAGTGGATTCATCCCATTCCACGCCATAGTTGTGGAAGCCTGCAGAACGATCCACGTCGTCATCCTTGTGGCCGCCGAAAGAAGCTTCGTGGTCCCAAGCCGAGCCATGACTGTTATACCAGCTGGGGTCCGTGTAATGCAAGTAGTAATGGTGCTGCTTGCGGGATGCAGGAATTTCGAGAATGTCAATTTCCGGAGGCCAGCCGTCTTGCAAAGTCCAGAAAGCAGGCCAAGTTCCCTTTTGCGACGGAGCCTTGAAACGGCCTTCGATATAACCATACTTGACTTCGAACTTGCCCTTGGTATCAATGGCACCGCTGGTGTAGTCCACCGGAATTTCCTTGCCGTTGAACTTGGCGGTTCTGCCACTGGCATCCGGGTGCTTTTTCTTTTCGCCCTTGAGCTTGAGCGTACCATCAGAGACAATGACGTTCTCTGCGGCGCAATAGGCGCGGTGGTTGTGTGTGGGGCCCCAGTTGTAAGTCGAGTTCCATTTGGATTTATCGAGGGATGTACCATCAAAATTGTCTTCGAACACTTTTTCCCAACCGCTAAAATTAGCGGGAGGATCCGCCATGGCCACGGAAGCCGACAACGCAACAATGCTCGAGATAATAAAATGTCTGTTCATATCCAATCCTCACCCAACACTTGCCTCTTAAATATACTTTCAAGGTGCGGTTTTACAAAGCAAAAAAATTGTTTTTCTACTAATACAAGAGGAGATCCCCGGTCCAGCCGGGGATGACAAGTAAGAAAGAATGCAATAGAGCCGAACGGTCTATCTCGTTCTGCGCGGCAGTTCCGAGGCGTGCTTTTCGAGCCAGACGGCATCTTCGAGTGCACGTTCGGCTTCGGTTGCCCAGTCAGAATCGGGGAACTGCTGCACCACTTCGCGGTAACGCACTACGGCGCTATGGAAATCGCGGAGTTCGCGGTAAATATTGCCCACCTGAAGCATGGTGAAGTAGCGTTCTTCGGGTTCCTGTTCCGTTTCGAGCAATGCCTTGTACATCTGCAAAGCAGATTCATAACTACCGGCACCAAAGAGCAAGTTTGCATTTGCAATAGACGGCTTGCCCGACGGAGCGTCGGCAATATCAGGAACAGCCGGTTCTTCTACAGGTTCCGCGACCGGTTCGGCAACAGGAGCCGTCGTAACGGCTGCAGGTGCAGCGGCGGTCTTCACTTCAGCCTTCATGGGTTCCGGTGCAGCATTACCGCTCTTGGCGGCCTTGATTTCTGCAATGCGGGCTTCGGCGGCGGCACGATACTTGGCAGACGGAGCAGCCTTCTTCATGTAGGCGGCCAAGAACTTGAGTTCCTGTTCGGGCTTGTTATTCTTCTGGGCGATCTTTGCCAAGAAGAAGTTGGCATCGTTGCCTTCTTCCTTGTATTCAAGGCCCTTCTTCAAGTTGAATTCAGCCTTGTCCATTTCGCCAAGTTCATAGCGAGTCAAGCCAGCATAGAAATAGGCGCCAGCATGACCAGGCTGTTTGCGCAAGACTTCACGCCACATGGGAGCGGCTTCTTTGTACTTGCCTTCGGCAAAGAGAGCCTTGCCCTTTTCAAACGGATCGTTGGAAGCAGCATCAACCTTGGCAGGTTCTGCCTTCACGGGTTCTGCAGTCTTCGGTGCTTCGGCAACCTTTACAGGTTCCGGCTTTGCCACTTCAACCGGCTTCGGTTCCGGTTTGGGTTCGGCAGCCTTTACCGGTTCCGGCTTCGGAGCTTCAGCTACCGGAGCGGGAGCAGGTTCTGCAACAGTCGCCGCTTCAATCGGAGCTTCGACCACCGGGTTGTTCTTCGGATCCTTGGCACGTTCTGCTTCGGCCTTGGCCTTTTGACCAAGGGCTTCGTAAACCTTGGCGGCGCCTTCGTAGGCGGCACTCAAGGTCGGTTCAAACTTATAAGCAAGGCGGAAATTGGCGAGAGCTCCGCTATAATCCTTCATCTTCATGCGAACTTGGGCTGCGGCCAAGTATGCCTCGGCATTTCTAGGATTTTCGGCCAAGACAGCGCGGTATTCGCCGAGGGCCATTTCAAAATCACCTTTTGCCTCAAAACGGGCACCCTGTTCCATTCGGGGGTCGGCACTGAAGGAGAGACCCACCAAACATGCTAACGCAATCGCAGAAATTCGGATATTCATGCGTTCAATTTAGCAAATTTTACAGCAAAAGCATTCCCTTTGGTCCAAAGAAATACTACATTCATGGTATGAGTAAAATCATTGCACGAATTATCGTCGGACTTTCTATCGCCGTAGCGTTGAAACTAATCAGCATCCTGCTCTTGCCCGCATCGCTTACCGAAAGCTCGGGTTTCGACACGTTCCTAAGCGTTTGTTGCATAGCGTGCATCATTGTCCCATGCGTCATCTACTTTGTAAAAACGCCCCCCGGAACAAACAACAAGGGCGAACGCGTCGGCTAACAACATGGTATAGCAAAAAGGACTGTTTCACAACAGTCCTTTTAAATTTCACTTCAACGTTTACTCCGTGAATTACTGTTTGCGGTTGCGAACGGCGGCGAAGACACCGAGAGCAATCAACAACACAGCGGCAACCAAGCTGACCCAAATGGTCTTGTGGAACGGGGCGCTACGGTATTCCATGCGGACTTCGGAATTGCCAGCAGGAATTTCTACAGCACGCAGAGTACCGAATGCCTTGTAAACCTTGGCTTCGTTACCATTCACATAAGCCTTCCAGTACGGGTGATAGTTACCCGCCACCACCATAAATCCGGCACGGTCAGCCTTCACGCTGAACACCTGGGTATCCATCTTGGGACTGGCAATCAACTTTGCAGAACCCTGGATCGGTCCCTTGCCGCCTTGCGACGGTTTTTCAGACAAAATAACTTTTTCGCGATAGGCAAATCCATTTTTGAGGGATTCAATAGCCTTGTCATCATCCATCACCACGGCTTCGCCATAAAGGTAAGCCTCGCCCATAGCTGTGGGAATCGGCATGAAAGTCGTGCCCTGACGGCTATCGAAAATGATGGCGCCCACGTTCATCAAGTCGAGGAACGGATGCACAGCCGTCGGGTCATTGATATTCAGCAAGTAGTTCGCATCCTGCTGTCCGCCGCGGAAAGCGCGATAGCTAGCGAGTTCGTTATCGTGAACGCCGTCGGCATTGCGCAAGTGGTACTGCGGGAAAGCGTTTCCGCTCAAGGCCTTGTTACGGGAAAGCGAAAGCACGCGCGGCGTATTCAAAGAATCCGTCTTGTAGGGAGCCTTGATGGCAGCAACAACCGCATTGTTCGGCTGCAAGTATTCACTTGCCGACACATTCTGAATGAAGGCGCCGTTAATGAAGAAGAGTTCCAAGCCTGCGGCAAGAGTAAGCACGCCCGCCTTCTGGGCAATCGGAGCCTTCCACTTGGCGACAAAGAGCGTTACCGCCACAATCACCAGCACCAGCACAAAACTCGGAATGGTCTTGCCGGCGGTGGCACTCATCACGATTTCGTTGAGGGGCTTGAAGTAGGGAGCCGTAATCGGGTCTTCCAAAAGCTTCTGGCCGCTCATGAGCATCACGCCGAGGTAAGCAAAGCCGATAAAGATGCAGGCCTGCAGTGCACGCGGAGTGCCCGGGAGTCCCTTCTGGAAGGCTTCGGTCAGGTTTGCAACCGTGAGCTTTTTCTTCTGGTCATCGAGACTCATCACGCCAAGGCAGAGGGCGGCATAAAGAATCATCACCACCAAGCCAACAGCCTTCTCGAGAGCTTCCTTCTGGCGCTTTGATACGAGATCGATCCACTTCTCGTCAGCAACAAGCTTGTCATTAAAGAATGCGATACCGGTCTCATCAGTATCCTCAAGCGTAAGACGTGCAGCTGAAGCGTTGTTGTAG
>JAFZOV010000114.1 GCA_017550445.1 Fibrobacter sp. | reverse complement strand
CGTTATTTCCATTTAAATCGTCCGAACAGGCCGAAAAGCACAGCCAGTACGGTAAAGGGGGCGTGGATAAATTCAACCGGAATGCACCATTTTAAAAGGTGCTCCTGCCTGAAAATCCTAAGCCCTCTAAGAATTAAAACCAGGTCGCCAATGCACTTGACGACAAACGCGATAATTGTCGCGATTAAAACGTTAAAGCTGAACGGTGCAAATGCTGCCGCCACGCATTGCATGGTGAGGAATAGGAACACCATGCTCAGCACAAACACGATTTTCGGTGTATAATATATAGTCTTAGATGCCCAGCGCTTGCGTTGTTCCCAGAGCTCCTTAAGGGTTTCTTTGCCGTTTGTAGTCACAAAGGTGCTTTCTGCAATGCAGTAGCGCATGGCCCAGGGGCGGTCGGCGGCGAGTTTTTGCATCAGCAGGTCGTCGTCGCCACTCTGAATCTTGATGACGTTATCGAACCCGTGCACACTCTTGAAGAAGCTCTTGCGGTAGGCGAGGTTGTTGCCGGTACTCGTCAGCGGAAGTCGCATAGCGAGGCCCGCAGTGCCTGCCACACGGTAAATCAGGGTCTCGATCGCCTGCATGCAAATGAGCGTGCTCGACTTGCCAGGGATTGTGGGAATGTAAGAATGCCCGGCCACCAGTTCGATTCCCGGTTCGAATTCGGCCACAATGCCTGTGACCCAGGTGGGCTTCACAAGGCAGTCGGCATCGGTCAGGCATAGAATTTCACCTTCGCAGGCCTCAATCAGCAGCGAAAGGGCGTGCTTTTTGGGGCTGACCCCTTCCGGAATCTCTTTTATCGTCAGAACGTGCAAGCGCGGGGCGCGAGCTGCATATTCGGCCAAAATTTTCGGCGTATCGTCGTTAGACCGGTCGTCGGCTACCCAAACGTCCCAGTCGCCACGATAGTCTTGGGCGAGGACGGTGTCCAAGGTGGCCCTGATTCCCGCCGACTCGTTACGGGCGGCTATCAGAATACTCACCTTCGGGGCGGGTTCCACATCGGAGTTTCCAACGCGCACGGTGCCCAGGGCGCGGAAGAACCGCACCTCCAAGACTATATAGAATAGTCCGAACACAGCCAAGAGGCCGATGACCAGGTATGTGAGCACCGTAAAAAACATTTTCCGCGCAAAATTTAGTTCATCGGGATAGGCGCGCGAAAAGGAACCCTGAAAAATGGCCGTGATTTTTTGCGCCACTTGCGTTTTTAATGCAAAAACAGCAAAATTATATTTATATTACATATGGAAAGTGGAGGCTTCCCATGAAATTTAGTGCATTGGTCAATAAATATAATAGTGCAAACCTGGTGCTCCGTATTGCGGTTGCAATTGTGCTGGGTGCGGTCTTGGGCACGTTCCTTCCGTCACAAAAATGGATCGGTGAATTCGGCGTGCTGTTCGTGGGGGCGCTCAAGGCGGTGGCGCCTGTGCTCGTGTTCATTTTGATTATATGTTCGCTTGCGACCGGCAATTCGCACTTTGACCGTCGCTTTGCGCGTGTGATTGTTTTGTATTTGGTGAGTACGTTGCTCGCCTCGTTTGCCGCAGTGGGCGCTAGCTTTATATTCCCGCAGAATCTGGATTTGGCGGTGTCTGCCGATGCTTCGGTAGTGCCTGCCGATATTTTCGAAATCCTGCATAATTTGTTGGTAAATGCGGTGTCGAACCCGTTTGCCGCTATTTCTGATGCTAATTATATAGGCATTCTGGTGTGGGCTGCTTTTTTGGGGTTTGCTGTCAAGAAAATTGCAAGCCCGGTGACGCTTACCGTGTTGCAAGATATGTCGAGTGCTGTGTCGATGGTGGTGCGCTGGATTATTAACCTGGCGCCCTTCGGTATTATGGGTATCATGTTTACCTCGGTTTCCACCAACGGTATCGGTATTTTCAAGACCTATGGTTCGCTCATTTTGATTTTGGTAGTCACCATGCTCTTTATGGCGCTCGTGCTGGTGCCGGCAATTGTGGGTGTTGTGCTGCGCCATGACCCGTATCCGCTGGTGCTCAAGTGCTTAAAGAGCAGTGCCGTGACGGCTTTCTTTACCCGCAGTTCTGCCGCGAACATTCCCGTGAACATGGCCCTTTGTAAAAAGCTCGGACTCGATCGCGAATTTTATTCAGTCTCGATTCCGCTGGGTGCAACCATCAACATGAGCGGTGCGGCGATTACCATTACGATTATGTCTCTCGCTACGGTGCATACCCTCGGGATGCCGGTAACGTTTACCTCGACGTTGATTGTTTGTCTGCTCGCAACGATTGGCGCTTGCGGTACTAGCGGTGTCGCGGGCGGTTCGCTCCTCTTGATTCCGCTGGCTTGCGCTCCTTTTGGCATTTCTAGCGATATCGCCATGCAGGTGGTGGCCATCGGCTTTATCATCGGCGTCATTCAAGACAGCATGGAAACTGCCTTGAACTCTACGACGGATGCCATCTTTACGGCGACTGCAGAATACGCCGCCTGGCGCAAGCAAGGTAAGCCCTTGCCTAAAGATTTATTCAGAGAGTAGTTCTGGGTGTTTCTCGGCGATGCGGCGTGCAAGGTACACGAACGGCGTATCCATCAGCGATGTCACGATAAAGATTCCGTAACCGAAAATCAGAATTTCGCCAATCGTATTCCACGGGAACACGCCAGCGAAGGCGAGCAGATTGAATACGACCACGTTGATCAGCTGGCTTACCAGCGTAGATCCGTTGTTGCGCAGCCACAGGTATTTTTTCTTGTTTCCAAACTTATTCTCGGTCCATTTCCAAACGGCGTGGTATGCCCATACGTCGTATAATTCGCAGACTGCGTAGGCGAACAAGCTTGCAAGCATCACGCGCGGGGTGTTGGCGAACACAGTGCGGATGGGTTCTGCCATGGTGTCGCCTGCGGCCGGGATGTAAAGGAACCAGCTCTGCGAAATCAGGATGAAGGTCACGTTGGCGAGAATGCCGATTTTCACGCAGCGGCTAGCTTCTTTTTTGCCGAAGATTTCGCTCATGATATCGGTTGCCAAGAATGACGAGGCAAAAATCACGTTGCCAAGCGTGGTGTCGAGACCGAAGGCGTGCACCAGAATCAAGACTTCGATGTTTGCTGCGATGGTGCAGATGACCGTCCAGGCAAAAATGCCCTGCTTGCCGAAGAAGCGGAAGAAGGCGACAAGGCCTCCAAAGAACACGAAAATAGAGGCGATTAGGATGATTTCGTTCTGGAATGGCATTACTTCCTCCTGTCGATGGCGGTGAATAGGCGGGTCTTGGCGAGGGCTTCGAATTCGGTGCCCGGTTTACCGTAGTTGGCGAAGGGGTAGAGCGAAATGCCGCCCCGGGGCATAAAGATGCCTTCGACTTCCAGGTACTTGGGGTCCAGTAGCTTGACCAGGTCCTTCATGATAATGTTCACGCAGTCTTCGTGAAAGTCGCCGTGGTTGCGGAACGAAAACATGTACAGCTTCAAGGACTTCGATTCCACCAGGTACTGGTCTGGAATGTAGTTGATCTTGATTTCGGCGAAGTCCGGCTGACCGGTTTTCGGGCACAGGCTCGTGAACTCCGGGCAGTTGAAGGTGACCATGTAGTCGTTGCCCGGATGCTTGTTCGGGAACTTTTCAAGGACTTCGGGGCTGTAGGTGGTGGCGTACTTGGTGCCGCTCTGGCCGAGCAACGTGACGCCTTCGAGTTCAGATTCTGAACGCATAAAGTCTCCTAGTTTTGGTTTATAGGCGATGCCTAAAGTCAGGATGGGTTTCGAACTGACTAGTGTAAAGATAGAAAAAGATGGACCCTAGTTCAAGGCTGTAAATGCTAAGTCGTTGATGGCCTAGGAGTTAGGTTTTTCTTGGCTGTGTGCTTTGGTGGGGCTTTCTTCAACTCTTTCCTCTTTTGACAAAAAAAATGTCACTTTTTTGACACTTTAATTATCTATATTCCCCTTACCTCGGAAAAGTCTTCTGGGGTACCTCGCACTGCGGTGCTGGGTTGGACTTAGGGCCGACTTTGTGTTAGGACCCTCAAACCGAAATACATATAACGGAAACTACATATTATGGATTTTTCTGCAATTATTGCCGAAGAGCTTAATCTTGAAGTATGGCGCGTCGCCAAGGCGCTCGAACTGATGGACCAGGGTGGTACCATCCCCTTTATCGCCCGTTACCGTAAAGACCAGACGGGTACGCTGAACGAAATTGAACTGCGCGACATTAGTCACCGTCGCGACTACCTGCAAGAACTGGTAGACCGTAAAGAAACGATTCTCAAGAGCATCGAAGAACAGGGCAAGCTCACTCCCGAACTCAAGGCCCAGATCGAAGCCTGTAAAGACAAGACCCTCCTCGAAGATATTTACGCCCCCTACAAGCCGAAGAAGCGCACCCGCGCAACGGCCGCCAAGGAACTGGGTCTGGAACCGCTCGCTCGCCTGATGTGGGCACAGGAAGAAACCGGCAACACGGCAGAACAGATTGCCCTGATTTACCTTTCCGAAGAAAAGGGCCTTGCCGACCCGAAGGCCGCCCTCAAGGGTGCCGCCGACATTTTGGCCGAAGAAGTGGCCGACAATGCCGAATTCCGTCAGTACCTGCGTAACAAGATGGAAAAGACCGGCGTGATGGTCTCCAAGGTTAAGAAGGATTTCGAAGGTCAGGAAACCAAGTTCAAGGATTACTACGATTACAGCGAACAGGTGTCCAAGATTCCGAGCCACCGTATGCTGGCGCTTCGCCGCGGCGAAAAGGAAAAGGTGCTCCGCCTCTCTATCGAAGTGCCGAACGAAGAAATGATTGGCTACCTTAAGCAGCAGATTATCAAGGGCAACACCACTTGGACGCCTTACTTGGAAGCTATGTGCCAGGATGCCTGGGAACGCTTGCTCCAGCCGAGCATGGAAAGCGAAGTGCGTTTGCTCCTCAAGGATGCCGCCGAAGAAGAAGCTTTCAAGGTGTTCAGCAAGAACCTTCAGGACGTTTTGCTTGCCGCTCCGGCTGGCCACAAGGCGGTACTCGCTCTCGACCCGGGTTTCCGTACCGGTTGTAAGGTGGCCGTGCTCGACGAAAACGGCAAGTTCCTGGATCACGGCATTATCAAGCCGCATGAACCGTGGAACGACAAGGCCGGTGCCGCTGTGTACCTGATGGGCCTCATTGACAAGTATAAGATTGACTTGATTGCTATCGGTAACGGTACCGCTAGCCGCGAAACCGACGCCTTCTGCGCCGAAATGTCTGCAAAGTTCAAGGGTAAGGTTCCGCCGCGCGTCATCGTTTCTGAAGCCGGGGCTTCTGTGTACAGCGCAAGCATGATTGCTATTCAGGAATTCCCGAAGGAAGACGTGACGACTCGTGGCGCCATCTCTATTGGCCG
>JAFZOV010000015.1 GCA_017550445.1 Fibrobacter sp. | reverse complement strand
ATTGAGACTATCCATTGCGGCAGCCCATGTATAGGAGCGGGCAAAAGCCTCCGCCACATAACGAATGCAATAGTTTTCTCTTGAATCACAAGCGCGAATACAGGAATCACTTTCAGTGCAATGACGCTTGTTCACCCATTTGAACGTTCGGTCGTCAACCTTATCCTCCGGAAGGGGAATATCATAATTCAAATTCTCCGCCATCCAGACACGATTACCCATCTTGACTGTCCTATAGACCTGGTTATCGCGAGGATCCTGAATGCAGCCATAGTCAATCTCCTCGTTCATATAGCTCCAGACCGGCTTGGAATGCCCGTCACAAGAAATTTCGACGGCATCCAAGACCTTAACGGAAGACGAGGATTCGCCGAGGGTTTTGGCACTGGAAGAACTTTCGTCAACGGAGGAAAGCGCCTCGCTAGAAAGAGCGGGTTTGTCTGTTGTAGAAGAAACACCGGGTTCTGTTTCGCTCGATGCCGGATTATCGTCCCCCTGCGTAGGGATGAACGAATCGTCGTCATCACCGCAGGCAGTCATAAAAGCGCAGGCAACCGCCGCAGAAAAAATCAAGCACGCGGCCTTTTTGATGGATTTTCTCATAAATTCTCCTTTCCCATAAGATTTCTGGTTTAAGAACAATTTAATAATTTTGCTACCAATCTTCACTGCCTGAGCCTGGTTTCGTGGAGTAGAAAAATATTTTTAGGGGTCGAAAGGTCCAAATCTCAGCATGGAAAACGAGAACAGGAAACTCACATATAGATTCTTTTTTTCGAAAAAATAACCAGCTTCAATATTCAGCATGCCAATCAAGTCCAAACGGACGGATACGCCATAGTCGAATCCCGTTGAAGAAAACCAACCCACCTGAGGGCCAACTGCAACACCTGTAAAAACGGCATACAAGCCCTGAATGTTCGGATTAAGCAAAACACCATGTTCATGGTCTATGTAGTCATAAACATATCTGGTACGAATAGACCATACAAATGCATATTTTGGAGCCCATAATCCTTTTTTTCCCTCTGGGCGCTTTTGTTCATAGATTAAACTTAAAGGAGACCCCCACTCCAACCCAGCCATGAACATGCTTCCGCCACCCACCTCTATCCCAAGAGGCTGTGGTATATAATCCGAGGCTTTTTTCTTGGACGTGTAAGTCGAATCACCTTCCGCCATTGCAATACTCGGCAAGAACAGGGCCAAAGCAAGAATTAGATTCCTAACAAACATATTTCGATTATTTATACCTTACCTGTAAATATACTCTTTTTCAAACAAATGACCAAATGAAAAAGGAACCCACCGGCATAGCCGGTGGTTCTTCATATGCGGGCCCTGCCCTAGGATACTAGCCACGCGTCACGTCACGTTGCACGTTCTGGCATCTGCGTATCGACCCTACCGGCAGCCCGCAAGCGGGCTACATCTTCCCGAACATGGTCAGTTGGTCGCCGTACTTGTCCTCCTTCAATTGATTTTGGATATACGCCGCAATCTTTGCCGTATTTTTGCCAGTCGTGTCGACATAGTAGCCGCGGCACCAAAATTCCCTACCCTTGTACTTAACCTGCAAGGCGGGAAACTTTTCGTACAGCATCAGGCTGCTCTTCCCCTTTAAGTATCCGATGAAGCTCGACACGCTCACTTTGGGCGGTATTTCGAGCAACATGTGGACGTGGTCGGGACAAATTTCCGCCTCCAGGATATTTATCCCCTTCCAGTCGCAAAGCGTGCGAAGGATCTTGCCGATTTCGGCCTTCTTCTCCCCGAAAAACACCTTCCTGCGGTATTTAGGCGCGAAAACCACATGATATTTGCAGTTCCACGTCGTATGTGCCATCATGTTGTGATTATTACTATTTTGCATTTTATACTCTTGGTTGCTTGTTTTGCAGATGCCAGTCCGCATTTCAAATCTAACCAAGAGTTTTTTATTCCCTCAAGGACGTAACGCCAGAAGGCTCTTTTGAACCACCCGCCTAGCGGGTGGTTTTCGGTTCATACAAAAACGCTCTTTCGCAAGGAAAGAGCGTTTCTTTAGATTTCTTTTATTTTTTTGAGTGGTCGATCTTGATTAAGCCTTGACCGTCGTAAATGCGAACTGCTCACCATCGGCGTCGTTGGCTTCGAGGCCATCGGCGGAGGCTGCCCACTTGATGGCGACGGCTTGTGTCTCGCCGGCGATGTAAGCTTCATTCTCTGCAACTGCCTGCTTGAACACGTCACTAGCGCTGAACAAGGTCACTTCGATCTTGTCGGTGATGGCGTAGTCCTGGTCCTTGCGGCGGTTCTGGATGCGGTTCACGAGTTCGCGAGCCACGCAGGCACGGCGCAGGTCATCGGTAATCTTCAAGTCGAGAGCCACGGTAAAGTGCTGGTTTGCTTCAACAGCGAGGCCATCCGGCACGATGCGGCTGAGCATCAAGCAGTCAGCACCAACTTCACCGAAGTCGAACTTGATGTTTTCACCAGCCTGCAAAGCCTTGATTTCATCAACCGTAAGGCTGTTGAGTTTGGCAGAAATTACCTTCATGTTCTTCGCATAGTCCGGGCCCTTCGCCTTGATGGCGAGGAAGTTCGGCTTGGCGGAGAGTTTCACGAGCTTGGTTTCGTCTTCGAGGAACTGCATTTCGCGAACGTTCAGTTCTTCGAGGATCAAATCCTTCATGGTCTCGGCGACGTTCTTTTCCACAGCACCGTGAGCAACGACCGTCATGCTAGCGATCGGCATACGGTTCTTTACGTTGTTCGTAGCGCGGATAACGCGGCCCATTTCGACCATGCCACGCACCATGGCAATGCGTTCCACAAGGGCTTCGTCCATAAGGGACTTGTCGGCACTCGGGAATTCGCAGAGGTGCACGCTCACCGGAGCGTTGGCATCCACCTCGCGGACGAGAATCTGGTAGATTTCTTCGGCGAGGAGCGGGAGGAACGGAGCGAGGATCTTGGAGAAGTCCACCAGCACCTTGTACATGGTGGCGTAGGCGGCGTTCTTGTCGCCATCGTTTTCGCTCTTCCAGAAACGGCGGCGGCTACGGCGCACGTACCAGTTCGTGAGGTCATCCACAGCGGCAATCACGGCAGGCACCACGTTGTACAAACGATAAGCCTTCATTTCGACTTCGACCTTGGCGGCCAAATCCTGCAAGGTAGCAAGCATCCAGCGGTCAAGTT
>JAFZOV010000113.1 GCA_017550445.1 Fibrobacter sp. | reverse complement strand
GCGCAATCACCGTGATCGGTGGTGGCGATACCGCTACGGCTGCCAAGAAGTACGGCGCTGACAAGAAGGTGACCCACACCTCTACGGGTGGTGGCGCTTCTCTCGAACTCCTCGAAGGCAAGGTTCTTCCGGGCGTCGCTGTGCTTACCGACAAGTAATTTTTCCATTTGCGTCGCGATACGGCGTCACGAATCCGCTCGCCGTACGCTTCGTACGGCTTCGGGCTTCGTTCCTGGTCTCGCTCGCAACTGAAAAAATTCCAGCTTTTTATAAAGACTCCGCTTTTTGCGGAGTTTTTCTTTTATCTACAGCAAAAGATTTTATATTATAAACATGGCGAAGTTTTTGAGCAAGCATCTTGGTAAATTGGCTTTAATGACCGCAGCGGCGCTGAGGGCCAGTTGCAGCGATGCGAAAGACGAAAGGGCCGAAGAGCACGCAACACCAAAAACACAGGCCTCGCAATCGGAAGAAATTCAAAACGCCATAAAAAACATCAACAAAGACGCAAACTCGAAATACCTTCCGTCCCGTGAAATGGACACAAGTGGTGTTACAGCTCTTTATGGATGTATAAACTGCGGTAAATCGCCCATTCAAGAGGATTCGGCAAAGCAAGACTCCATTGCAAAACTTGAGGGTTGCCTGTATGGCTGCATGAATATTGTAGGAAGTGTTGTAGGAACCAAAGCAAGGGGCAATGTGATAACCCCCACGGAAAACAACATTTCTGTTGACGTAGATTCGTCCAATACCAAGTCTTTAATTTTGAAAGTTGTTCGGCAAAGAACTCCCGGTTTCCGCCATATTTACTACAAATATCTAAAGAAAAAGCCGAGTTTCAAAGGAACGATTGTCTTAAAACTTGAAATCGGTGATCTGGGCGCCGTAAGTAATGTTCTAGTCAAATCTACAACTACGGACTATCCAGAATTCGACGAACAAATCGCAAAAGCGGTGAGCCGGTGGAAATTTCCGCAAGCCAAACATGTCGGATCAATCACGATTCCTTTGACATTCCAGGAAAGCAAATAGTTTTCTGATTTTGCAATCAACTGTTTGCACGCTTTGTTTTTGAGTTTTGTATATTGAATTTTAGAAATCTTTAACAAGGATCATCTTATGTCTATCGCCGAAATTGCAAAGAAGTTTCATGCTGACAAGCGCGGCAATTGCGCCATGTCCGTAGCGTACGGCTACGCTCGTGCAACGGGTAAAACTGAGATAGAAGCAACTGCTTCGGCAGAGATGTTCCGCGGATTTGGCGGCGGAAAGGCTCCGAACGGTGCCTGTGGTGCGCTTTATGCGGCAAAAATGATGCAGCCGGACCATGCCGACGCCATCGAAGACTTTTTCAAGCGCGGTGCACAGAATTTTACCAAGTGCAGCGAAATTCGCCCGAACAAGATTATCCCCTGCAATCGCTGCGTGGAACTCGCAGGCGAAGCGCTTGACTTTTTAGAGAAATAGAAACTACTTCGTTTTTTTCTTTGCTGTCGAGAGCCGTTTGAATTCGGCTCTCGCTTTTTTCATATCGACAAGGAATGCTTCGTCGGCATGCAAACGGGCAAAGCATCCGGCAATAATCGCCTTCGAGGCTTCGATGTCACTTTGCCAATGGTAGCCGGCGATTACACGGCTTTGGCCCCATTCGTAGCCGTATTTCAAGATTTCATCTTGTGCGGCGGGGTTAATTTCGGCAAGCAACAGCGCCATCGCCCATCCGCGAACCGTATGGCCCGAGGGGTAAGAACCATTCGTTCTATGCTCTTCTTCAAATTGCGGCATCAGCGTCGGCTCGTTAAAATACATGAAGGGGCGCTGCCTCATATAATGCTTTTTCGGGGCACGGCCTGCAAGGCGCATGGTCAGCACGCCGCGCTTAACCACATAAAAGATTGCCGGTGTTTTCTTCTCCGAGATTTCCATGCCAAAGGCATCGCTAAACATGCTCATCATCTCGGCAACATCCACGGTCGCCTGGGCTATCGCAAGTGCTGCGCGGGCAGAATCCGCGCGCATGGACTTGCCCCACTTATACTGCGCTACGTCATAAGCAAAGGCGGCTGAGCCCGTATCTGGCGGGGCGGGGTAAAATTTCAACGCATTCGGAAGATCTTCGGCGCTCATGTAGAGTTTGACATCGTCAACGGCAAAGCAAAGAGTTACGCCGCACAACACAAATGCAACAAGAAACTTCTTGAAAGTAAGCATTATCGAACTTCTAATTTAGTGAAAGATTCATAGTGGTCCGTGGTATAGTAAATCACGCAATCCGACGCATAGACAAGGCGCTTGGTTCCGCGATTCTTTGCAGAATAATCTACATCAGCCTCATGGTAAGAGCCCTTTGGCAAAAGACCTTCTTGATTGCCAAAAGCATCTCCACCTATCATCACGCCGAGTGTTGTCCACGGATTAAAATTCCATTTTGAGAATATATTCCCCGTTTTAGATTCGTAAAGAGCCTTTCCCTCATTTTGCGTGATATAATTGCTAGGCAACTTATCGAACTTGCACAAGTATGCGGCCACAGAATCTTTAGTCGTATACAGGCCAGACTCTTCTACGGCCTCGTAGATACTTTTCAAACTTTCGCTAGAAGACGAAATTTCTTCCCGTTTCGAAGAGTAAGGCGATTCATCGTCGTCGCTTGAAACGGTTGGCGTTGAGCAGGCCGCAAAGAATGCGGTCATCGCAAAGGCAAGAGAAATTTTGAAAGACGTCTTCATCATGCCTTAAATATATCAAAAAAAACGGCAAATTTCGCCGTTACTAATCCTTTTGGAGTTCTCAAATATCTTTGGTCGCTATGATTAAGGAGTAAGCTTATGGTTCACATGGGCTTCGACAACGTTCACCACATAGTCGGCCATCTTTTCGAAATCGTTAATCAAGTCCATGTAATGCACGCCCATCTGGTAGCTGTAGCGTTGGGCATTGATGTCATCGACATTCAATTCCTTAAGCATTTTGCGGTAATCGTTGATTTCGAATTCCATTTTCATAATCGATTTGGGATTCACATTCGACACGCCCTCAACCACGTCCTTCATTTGCTCGAACATCTGATCACAGAGCTTTACCATGCCATCGATGCGGTTATACTGTTCTTCGGTAAAGTCTTCTTCACTCCTGAATTTACGGTTGATGACTCGCGCCATATTGAAGCAGGCATCGCCGATACTTTCAATTTCAGAAATTTCCTTGAGCATGCACTGGAGAGCCGTTTTACTTTCAAGACTCAAGCGGCCTTCGCTCACCTTGTTCAAATAGTTTCCGATTTCGATTTCAAAGCTGTCGCTGATGCCTTCGTATTTTTCGACGCGGGCAAAGAGTTTAGAAAATTCGTCTTCATCCTTAATCTTGAGAAGTTCCGGAATCATGCGGAACATCTTTTGGGTCTTTTCGACAAACAGGTTGATTTCTTTGCGGGCTTCAAAGAGCGAAAGTTCTGCAGTGCTCATAAGGCCTGCACTGATAAACTTGATCTTGAAATCTTCGCCGTCTTCTTTTTCACGGATAATCTTGCAGATAAGCGTTTCCATGGGCTTGATGAACCAAATCAAGAGCAGCACGTTGCACAGGTTGAACGCCGTGTGGAATCCGGAAAGGGCATAAGTTACGCGGACACCGGCCTGGGCAATTTCTTCTTGACTTTGCGGAACAAAGTTCGGATCAAAACCCACCACATGGCAAACCATGTTCACAAACGGATTGAAAATGATAAGCACCCAGATGACGCCGAATACGTTGAACATCATGTGAGCGAGAGCCGCGCGCCTCGCCTGCGTGCTCGCCGAAAGAGCTGCCAAGTTCGAAGTCACTGTAGTACCGATGTTTTCACCCATCACAAGGGCAATGCCCTGGTAAATCGGGAGCACACCGCTACTGCAAAGGATAAGCGTAATAGCCATGATAGCAGCAGACGACTGCACACACATGGTGAGAATGCCACCCAGCAACAAGAACAAAAGCGTACTGAAAATGCCCCAGCCGCCAGTAGTCGCAAAGAAGTTGATAATCGTTTCGTTATGGGCAAGGTCCATCGCCACCGCATTTTCGCGAAGCGTGGTAAGACCCAGGAACATGAAGGCGAAACCGAAAATAAATTCACCAAAGCTGCGCACGCCATTCTTGCGCACATACGAAAGCGCAATGCCCAAGCCGAAAATGGGCCACACAAAGCTGCTCATGTTGAACTGGAAGCCGAATATGGACATGATCCACGCCGTAGCCGTGGTACCGATGTTTGCACCCATAATCACGGGGATTGCCTGCTTGAGCGTAAGGAGCCCTGCGTTCACAAAGCTCACCGTCATCACGGTCGTTGCCGTAGAAGACTGCACCGCCGCGGTAACGAAAGTACCTGTCAAAAGACCGCCCACGCGATGCTTGGTCATGGTTCCGAGAACGGCACGCAAATGGCCACCCGTAAGTTTCTGCAAGCCTTCGCTCATCGTCTTCATGCCGAACATGAGGAGCGCAAGACAACCAATCATTTTTAAAATTGCAAGAATCATAAGACTTTATTCTGTTTTGAAAATGAGTTAAAACTGATTCGAATTTCCGTGCCGAAACCCACTTTAGAATTCAAATGGATTGTTGCATGAAGGACTTCAGCAATATGCTTGACGATGGCCAAGCCGAGGCCCGTGCCACCCGTTTCCTTGGAGCGACTCTTGTCAACACGATAGAACCGTTCGAATATGCGGGACTGGCATTCCTCGGGAATTCCGATGCCGGTATCTTTGACAACAAATGCGTCAGGCTCTACGAAAACTACGACCTTTCCGCCCGATTCCGTATAGCGAATGGCGTTGTCCACCAGATTGAATAGCATTTCGTACACCAACTTTGAATTGCTCAAAATCTCAGCAGAGGAATCACCATCCAGCGAAAGCTGAATCGACTTCTTGTTTGCATTCAGGATCAGCGTTTCGATACAACTGTGCGCCAAATTCCAAAGGTTGATTTTTTCGCTTAAATCAAAGGGTTCGCTTTCGTGGGCATTAAGCTTGGAAAGCGTAATGATGTCATTTGCAATCGACTGGAGGCGTTTTGCCTCTTTGTGAATCTTGCCCGCAAACATCTTGACGTCTTCGGGCTTTGCCATATCGTTTTCAATAAGTTCCGCGTAACCCGAAATAGAGGTCAGCGGAGTTTTCAATTCGTGAGAGGCGTTGGCCGTAAACTCGTCTTTCAAATGCGAAATTTTTTGTTTTTCATTTGAAAGCTGCTCAATCGTCAGTTGGAGTTCAAGATCCTGCTTGCGGATGGTATTTACAAGGGGTGCAATTTCCTTGTACGTATTTTCAATATTCATGCACTCCGGCGTACCCAATTGATCCACCAGTTTTTTAAGCGGACCAATAAAGGCTCGGCTCAAACCGATGGCGATCAGGATTGCCGCGAGAACAATTGCCGCGAGCAGCGCAATGAGGTAAGGAATCGTCTTGGAATAAGCCTGCTGCAAGCTCGCCTGGCGCGTACCAAGGCGCAACACGTTGCCATCATTCAGGCGCTTGGCAAAATAGAAGGCCTTCGCCTGCAGCGTCGAAGAATAGCGCAAGTCTTCGCCGGAACCTTTCGCAAAGGCATCCACCACTTCTTTACGGTCAAAGTGGTTTTCCATTTTACTCGCTTCGGCATCGCTATCGTAAAGGATTGCACCTGTTGAATCGATTAGCGTTATACGAAGTTCTTTGCTTGCAAAAGGCGCAAGTTTTTGCGGATTTTCGTTGAGGGAATTGCTAGTGTAAGCGGTTTCAACTAGATGCAGTTTTTCGCGCAGATGAATTTTAAGCTGTTCGGCCATTTCGCCTTCAAAGACCTGCGTCGTGAAGACAACTGCAAATAAGGCGGCCAAGACGCCCATGTAGATCAAGCTATATCGTATTCGATCTTTCATTGAGCCTTGTAGCCGACATTTCGGACCGTTTGAATAATTGTTCCCCACTCGCCCAGTTTTTGTCGAAGTGTTTTAATGTGCATATCCACCGTTCGCGTGTCCATCTTAAAATCGATACCCCAGATTTTTTCCAGAATCTGTTGCCTCGAGTATACTAGCCCCGGATGCGACACAAGGAGTTTCAAAAGTTCATACTCCTTGTAGGTCAGATCCACGGCATTTCCGCTAACGGTTACCACACGGGTCCCTTCGTCTATCACAATGTCGCCAAGTGTAATCTGGTTAGATTCTACAGGTTCCGCTTTCATATTGCCCGAACGACGGAGCAATGCACGCACACGCGATACAAATTCCAAAATGCCAAAGGGTTTGGCAATGTAGTCGTCGGCACCCAAGTCAAGACCTTTCACCTTGTCGAGTTCGGAACTTTTAGCGGTAATCATGATGACAGGGACATTCTTGGTATTTTCTTGAGCTCGGAGACGTTTCAAAATGCTCAGGCCATCTTCTCCGGGCAACATGATGTCAAGAATGAACAAGTCAGGGACCATTACCTTGACTTCTTCGTCCATGGGCTTTCCACTTTCAAACGCCTTGGACTCAAAACCGCTGCTCTTGAGAGCATAAACTTCTAATTCGCGGATTTCGGCATCATCTTCGACAATATAAATCATGTTCACACCTGCGAATCTACAATATTAAAATAAAAAGTACAGCAGATAAATTCAATATCAAAAAAGCCAAATTCGCAAAAGTTTTATCCACACTTTACACAGACTTTACAATTAAAAAAGGAAAATGGCGAGCCAAAGCTCGCCATAAAGTTCCGTGAATCTTTGAGAATCACCCATTTACAGATTCTTAATTCTCGAGTTTCTTGTTCACGTGAGCCTCAACCACATTCACCACGTAGTCGCCGAGCTTTTCGCAGTCGTTCACCACGTCCATGTAGTGCACGCCCATCTGGTAGCTGTACTTCTGCGATTCAATGTCTTCTACGTTCTTGCCCTTGAGCAACTTGCGGTAGTCATTGATTTCGTGTTCAATGTTCAAGGTACGGTTCGCATCGGCCTGCGGTTCGTCGGCGATGACAGTAATCATGTGTGTGAGAGCCTTGTCGCAAAGCTGCATAATGTGCTTGATGCGATTGTACTGTTCTTCGTTAAAGTCATCCTTGCTCTTGAACTTGCGATTGATGGCGCGGGCCATGTTGTAGCAGGCGTCACCGATGCTTTCGATTTCAGAGATTTCGCGGAGCATCGACTGAATCGTCACCTTACTTTCGGGGCTTAGGCGACCTTCGGCCACCTGATTCAGGTAATTGGCGATTTCGATTTCCATGTTGTCGCTAATGCCTTCGTACTTTTCGATGCGGGCGAAGAGTTTCACAAAGTCGTTTTCTTCCTTCATTACAAGCAGATCGGGCACCATGCGGAACATTTTCTGCGTGCGATTAGCGAACAGGATGATTTCCTTATGGGCTTCGAGGAGCGAAAGTTCAGGCGTACCCATGAGGCCAGAGCTGATGAAGTGCAGGCGGGAATCCTCTTCTTCTTCGGAGGTCTTGGGCTTGATCACGCGGCAAACGAACTTTTCGATAAACTTGATGAACCAAATCTGGAGGAAGGTATTCGACACGTTAAAGGCGGAGTGGAAGGACGCAAGCACCACGGAAATCTTTGCGAGGTTTGCGGCATAGCCTTCGTCGCCCGGGTGAATGGAAAGATCGTAGCCCACCACATGGCACACGGCAGCGAGGAACCACTTAAGCACAATCACCACCCAGATTACGCCGATGACGTTGATGGTAAAGTGAGCGAGAGCGGCGCGGCGAGCCTGCGTATTAGCGGAAAGAGCCACAATGTTTGCGGTAATGGTGGTACCGATATTTTCGCCGAGCACGAGCATAATACCCTGATCAATGTGAAGCACGCCGGTAGAGCAGAGAATCATCGTGATAGCCATGATGGCGGCAGAGGACTGCACGCACAGCGTAAGGATTGTACCCATCACCAGGAAGAACAGAGAGTTGAAGAAGTTCGGGTCGCTGAAGTGGGCGAAGAACGAACTGATCGAAGCGCTTGCGCCCGGGTCCTGCACCACGGCAAAGCCGGTTTCCTTCAGAGTTGTAAGACCGAGGAAGAGGAAACCCACACCGAACAGGAATTCACCCAAGACGCGTTTTCTGTTCAAATAAACCAGAATGATACCGATGAAGAAGGCCGGGTAAACGAAGTTCGCGATGTTGAACGAGAAGCCAAGGCTCATGATCCACGCGGTGACTGTCGTACCGATGTGGGCACCGAGGATAATCGAGATTGCCTGAACCAGCGTCAAAAGTCCTGCATTAACAAAAGAGACCGTCATCAACGTGGTGGCGGTCGAACTTTGTACTGAGGCTGTGACGAACATGCCGGTGAGCATACCCGTGAAACGGTTGGTGGTCATGGTACCGAGCACGTGACGGAGCTGCGGACCAGCCATTTTTTGGAGAGCTTCGCTCATGGACTTCATACCGAACATGAGCAGGGCCAAGCAGCCCAACATTTTTAACGCCATCCAGACCATATAATAGGACCTTCCTATGAAGCGCCACTACCGGATCATCGTCGCTGCCTTTCAGCTAGTTCGGGCTCATGGCGGTGAGATTGTTTGTTGTAAAATCTGGGTAAAAATATAGTAAAGTGGCAACCACCCCATATTCCGTGCGGGGTTATAAAAAAGGAAAATATTTATTACAGCAAATCCCCCATCGTCTGACGGGGGATTTAGTCTCAAAAATTAATGGACTATAACCTTGCGCAAGGAATTTGTCTAGACTTTCCAGTCGCAGAAATTCTTGAGCATGGCAAGGCCCACATCACCACTCTTTTCCTGGTGGAACTGGGTTGCAATCAAGTTGTCGCGGCCGACCATTCCCTGGAACGTCTGGGAACCGTATGTTGTTTCGGCAAAAGCGTATTCGGCAGGCACCACCGGATGGTACGAGTGCACGTAATAAAAATCGCTACCGCTGCGGATACCCTTCATAATCGGGTGTTCACGGGTAAAGTTCACCTGGTTCCAACCCATGTGCGGAATCTTCAAACCCGGTTCATCCTTAAAGCGTACGGCCTTGCCGGGAATCAGTCCAAGCGTCTTTACGCCGCCGTCTTCTTCGCTTTCTTCAAGGATAATCTGGCAGCCAATGCAAATACCAAGCACCGGATTACCGGCCTTCACCACCGTCTTGATAGCCTCGCCGATACCCGTGCGCGTCAGCGTTTCCATGGCAGAAGCGGCTGCGCCCACGCCCGGAAAAATCAGACGGGTAGCCTTCGCGATTTCGTCCGCATCGCGGCTAGACTTTGCCTCGGCACCGATGTGCGCAAGCGCATTCATCACCGACGTCAAGTTACCGGCATTGTAGTCAACCACGATAATAGGATTAGCGGACATAAAAACCTCTTGTTTGCAACAAAGATAGAAATAATTACAGGCTGCGCACCATGGCTACAGCCTGGCTGGCAATACCTTCGCCGCGGCCCGTAAAGCCGAGCTTTTCGGTCGTGGTACCCTTGATACCGATTTGCTTTACATCGAGGCCGAGTACGCGGGCGATGTTCGCCTTCATCTGCTCCTTGTGCGGATTCACCTTCGGGCGTTCGCACATCACGATGCTATCGATGTTGATGATTTCGTAACCGGCCTTGCGGACTTCTTCGCCAACCTTGCGCAAAAGTTCCAAGCTGTCAGCACCCTTGAAGGCAGGATCCGTATCCGGGAAATACGTGCCGATATCGCCAAGACCAGCGGCACCGAGCAACGCATCGCTAATGGCATGCAGCAACACATCGGCATCGCTGTGGCCGAGCAAACCCTTTTCGTAAGGAATATCCACGCCACCGATAATGCACTTGCGGCCTTCTACCAACTTGTGAACATCAAAGCCAATGCCCGAACGATAAATCTTGTCCATAGAGAATCCTTTTTTTCTTTTCGACACAAAATTTAAGAAAATGAACAAAGGTAGATTCCCGCCTTCGCGGGAATGACATATAAAAAAAAGCCTGTCCCTGAAGGTAATTCAGGGAATCAGGCTCAATTATCTTTTGTGCGCCAGCTGTTACTTTGCTGTAGCAGCGTCGATTTCGGCGTAAGCCTTGTCGGCAGCAGCACGAATCTTATTTTTCTGAGCCTCGCTTATCGCGTCAGAATTCTGCAGCGACTTGAGGTACTCATTTACCAAGTCGGTTCCAAGGGTCATGACACCGTAGATTTTGAACTGGCCATCTTCGGTAGTTTCAACCTGCACATCCGTAAGGGTGGCACCGTTCATACGGGTATCAATGATTGCCTTAGAAGCGCTCTGGAAGTGTTCAGCGACATCGCCGCCCACATCTTCCTTGAAGTTCTTGGTAAGAGCCTTCATACGCACATCAAGTTCGCGGGCAAGGTCAACACGGGCGTTCTGGTCGGCCTTTTCCATGGCAATCTGTTCATCCTTGGAAATACCGATACCCATACCCGCAGGAATCTTGTCCTTAAGGTACTTCGCCTTTACGGCCTGCATTTCGATAAGTTTGTTCGCCGACTTTTCTTGCGGGGTGCTTGCGCAGCCCGACATCATGGCAGCCAATGCTACCGCGGCCAACGTTGCGATTAACTTTTTCATAATGATTCTCCTTGTTAGGGTTTTAGTTTAAATTCTTTTTTTAGTCTTCAATGCAACGGACAGAAAGAGCATATCCCTTGCCTTCTGTAGGAATATGTTTGGGTTCATTATCATCTTCGGCGCCCAAGCTCATTATCAATGCCGACGCATAATCATGTTCTGTTGAAGTCCAAAATCTAGCGGCATTTTCGCATGCATCATAATTTAACGCATTAGTACAATCGTCGCCAACATATCCTTTGGCGCCAGCAGGGATTGCATTAAATCCATAGAAATCTGAACCATTTTCACCATCATGCCAAGCTGTTGTAGATTTCAGTGCATAACCGCCATTTTGACCAAGTATTCTAAATTCCTCTGCTGTAGGCAAATGCCACCCTTTGGGACAAACTCCTCTCACCGGATAACTAGGAGAACATTCCTCCCTATCTCCACAGTCTTTTCCAGTTTCGCTATATACGGCAGCACTATCCATAGCGGCACCCCACAAATACAAGCGACCGTATTTGTTACAGTTTTCAGCGATGTTGTCCAAGCAATAACTGGACGAATCTTCTGTAGATGTCCCCTGTAGGTAGGCGTAATTCAAATTTTCTGCCATCCAATTTTGAGATCCAATTCTTATCGTCTTGTACTTTTGACCATCACGGTCATCAGTCAATTCCCCCAAAACCTCATAATCTTGCAGACAGCGTAAAGAATAAGCTTCATCCTTATTTGCTTCATTCATTCTTATAACATGATCCCAACCTTCAACTATTTCTAGAGCATCTGCTGCATACTTATTGGCTTGACTAATAGACCACATATACGATTCCCCGTCATGCCAAGTATCCTTAACTTTTCTTCCCGCTTGAAGTGCAGAGAATCCATAGTCATCGGAGCCGCCATCACTCCATGTTTTCTTAGATTTCATCTTTGCTCCATCAGTTCCAGCAATCGAAACCAGTTCGCTAAATTCCACCGTCGAAGGCAAATGGAACCCTTCAGGGCAAACACCACGAATCATTTCATAAGCCGGAGGCATTTCACACAAAATTCCCCGTCCGCAACCTTTAGCTTTATCTCCATAAATTCCAGCGCTATCCAAGGCATCACCCCATGCGTACAAGCGGCCAAATTTAGCGCAGCTCTCTTTCTTATCACCTTGGCACACACTTTTTTCCGTTTCAAAATTCAAATTCTGAGCCATCCAAACCCGGCCATTAATATTCACCGTCTTGTAAATCTGACCATCACGATCATCAGTTATACTATCATATTCAACATTCGGGTTCAAGTATTCCATAATCGAGAATACGGAACTCACTGAGCTAGAAGGCTGAACCTTCTCAGAAGAGCTTGCAGGAGTATCTGACGAAGAAACCGACTTCGTTTCAGACGAAGAACTCCGTACATTTTTTGATGACGAACTCGCCACCATTTTCGAAGAACTTGATGCGCGCAAATCATCTACCGTTACCGCACCCGACTTCACAGAATCTATTAATTCTTGACTAAATCCATCCGAAGTATCTACCACTCCATTCTTAATATCATCTATGAGCTGATTCAGGGAGTCGTCTTCAGCCGTCTGGCCATTTTCATCCTGTGCAACATAGTTCGAAGCACCCGGATCGAGCGGATTATCTCGGTCACCGACATCTGTACAGGCAGAAAGGAGGAATACGGCAAGGAAGGCCACATGGATTCCCGCTGCAGCAACGCCCCATCGCAATGATGCAATCATATTACGCATATCCACCTCCTAGAACACGAAGAGGACAACAGCACCGGCACCGATCAGGCCCGCCCCTGCGCCATAAAAAATGTTACGCAAAGTCTCAGCAGATTCCACCTTGTCCCATTGAGCATCATATTCAGCCTTGGTCGAATAATGCGCCTTGTCGTATTTGTCGCGTTCGCTCCCCAAAACCATATTTTCGTATACTCCCATCATAAGGCCAACGGCACCAAGCGCCATAAGCACAACAGATACCGGAGTCTTGATTTTCGAACGGCTTTCGGACGCAGCCGCCTTGCGGGCGGCCTCATCGGCAGCGGCCTGTTCTGCCGCACGAACTGAATCGGCACGGATTTCTTCTGCAGTCAGTTTCGCAGTCTTTAACCTATGCACAATTTCAAGTTTATCATTGCCTTGCCAATCCGTCAGAACAATTTCGCGGAAACCTTCTTCGCCCACTTCGATTTTTGCACAAACAGGGACATTGTCATACAGAGGGGTACTTCCAAACGGCTCCCCATTCACAAGGACGGGAACAACTCTCGGCTCGCCCTTGAATTCTGTCGCAATCGAAAGGAATTTTTTCTTCAGGTCAAGCGGATTGTTCACCACAGTCGTCTTGCCACTCAGGACATTCACCTTGAACTGCTGCGAATCATAACAGCGATGCGAAAATTCAACCGTATGCATTCCCGGAGGGACTTCCCACAAGCCCCGCGCATACTTGCGGCCATCCTTTGACGTCTCCCCGTCTACCTTAATAACAAGATCCGATTCCTGTCCTATGTTTTTTTCCAATGCCGGCTGCAAATCCAGTTTGCCATAGGAACTAGCCACAATACGCGCAAACAGTTCCTGCGATTTCTGCCGGATTTCTGTTTCCAGAGATTCGATATTTCTAGCCTTACTGCTAAAGCTCCCCATGAGCTTGTTGCCAGCCGTCTCGTACAGTTCCACGGTAATTGTCAGGTTGTCCGCAAAACGGCCCACATGCCCCTGGGCAATGTAATCGGCAGAAATATTCTTACCCGTTTCAACAAGGCAGCTACCTTCGCAATCTTCAATCGCCTTGCCCGGCGGAAGCATCATGTTGATATTTTCGCGGGTCATAATGGTATAGTTCTGTTCGGCAGGCAACGCCTTCACCGCCTCGGAACGCAACACATCTGTCAAGTACTGTTTTTCTTCGAGCGTAATCACGCCCGAACCGGCAGTCGTTTCAAGCACTGCCACATGGGTTGCAATGGCCGGAACAGCCAATACAAGCAAAGACCATTTCAACCATTTAAACATTATTTACCCGCACTTTTCAAAAGGTTTATAAAGTCCTCACCTTCTTCGCTAAGCATGAACAGGGGCTTTAGCGAGGAATCCACGACTATCGTACGCGGCAGCGACATGTTCTCGTTTTCTTTTTTCAACCCAAAGCCCTCGGTAAGGCGGCCAAACGGGTCCACCACAGCCTTCATCTGATCCAGCGAGAACGTCTGCAGATATTTCGTAAGCGCCTCCGTATCGCGTTCCCCCACATTCACCAGCACATTTTCTGTTCCCGCCTTGGCAAGTTCGTCATGATGAGCCGCGATCTGTTTCAAACCGACTCGGCACGGGATGCACCATGTCGCAAAGTAAACCAGCGCCACGCGATTGTTCTTCTTGGCAATCTGCTGCAAGTGCGTCCTTGTAAAAGGAGTATTGTTGTCACCCAGTTCACGCACCGCAAACCACGGGATCGAATCCTGTATTTGCGGCGGAAGAGGCATCTTCACAGATTCCTTTGCAAACACACCCTGCGCAAAAGCGAACACAACAAGCACAAAAGTCAAATACTTTACCATAAACTACCTCGCCACCCAGCGATTAATTTCTTTGAGCCATTCCGCCATAAAGTCATTCTTGGCAAGTCCACTTAAAAGCCTTTCGCGTGCCTCAGCCTCGTCACGGCGGCCAACGCCCTTAAACGTTCCACCCAAAGTAAAGAAGCTTTCGCCACTGCACGACTTGCCGTTCAGGGCAATCACCTCGGAACAGCTCACGCCGAGCCCGCCCTCCTTGCACTTGGGGTCCGAAATTTCAAGTTCCAGGACAACGCCAGACACACAGCTATCAGTCAGGGACTGGAGCTTTATGGTTTTAGAAATTTCCGAGAAGACAAATCGACCTTCGTCCGTTTCAATCGCCCCATCCATATAAATCTTATAGTTGCTTCTAAATTCGTTGTAGGCTTCCATCGCCTTGCGGTAATCATTTTCAATATCGCCAAAGCCATCGGTTTGTCCCAGCGACTGCAAGACACCCACCGATTCATGGTAACGGTCATAAGCACGGACCATGTTGTCGTAATTCGTGAATTTTTCAAGCGGGTGGTTCGTCATGCTCAAAATCGCCATGGCCGATACCAACTGGTCGCGGGCCGACTGATAATCCATGCGGAATGGCTTCGCGGCGTCGTTTCGATCCATGCATGCGACAATCCCTACAATTCCATCGCGGGCAATCGTCTGGTTCACGCGAACATCTTGACTATTTCTAATTTCGGCAGACACCTGAGATTTTGTCTGAAAATTCTCGGTAATCTGTTCAGTGCCGTCGGCAGCGATATCCGATGTTTTTTTCGAGTAATTCACCGATTTCACCGAGCTTTGAATCTGAACAGCAATCTGCGACACCGCTGCATTAAGAGCCTGGCCATAATCACCAGCCATGCCGAGCCCCTGAAGGTGTCCCGGAGGGCAAGGATACTGCATCAATTCTTGCGAAATAGGAATCGCAGGCTTAGGCGGAGGTGGCGGCGGAACAACAGCCTCTTTTTCAGAAGCACAGCCACATATCAAGAAAAACGTACCCAACAGGGTACAGAACACCACCTCGGTAAAATTGAAATTACACAAGCTCCTTCTCATACGCATAATATACCTATGGAAACCCTAGAAGTCAATAACGAATATTAAAAAACTCTTACAAAATCATTCCAATTTGGAATAATTGGCAAAATTCGGCCAAAAAACGTGTTAGTATATGGGCACCCCAAATGGGATTTAGCCTTAAAAACTATTCACAGGGATGCAGATGGTCGACACCAAGGAGATTGCTGAATTCAAGACAAGGCTTGAAGCCAAAAGCACTCAAAAATAACTTGTAAAGCGTAGCGTTCTTCTATACGACAAAATCGCTCCGAACGGGCCGATTTTTGAATTTTACGAATTATCGCAAAACACCTGTCATGTCACGCTTTCCGTAAACAATGCGAGTTATCCAAACTTCAGCATTCACATCTTTTACAAGAAAGAATAACATATAATTCCCGACCGGAACAGAACGAATTCCTCTTGAAAACCAGGGTTCAAGCGGATACACCCGAAAACGTTTTGGCATCATGGAAAGTTCTACCATCGCACGGTGCAATTGAGACGCAACTCGTTCCGCACTAGCTTTGGATTTCAATTCATTGTATATATATGAATAGATATTATTCAGGTCCTGTTCGGCCTGATCAGAAACGATGACTTTGTAATCCACTAGACGAACCGTTTTTTCAACTCTGAAAAAACCCCATCCATCGATTTTCCTCTACCTTCAAGGGCATCGGCATAACCGCGTTCCATTTTTTGTTCAAAGACCTCATCTGTTTCTAGCAACGGAGCCATACTGTCTTTTTCCAGTTGATACATCAAAAATTCGATGTATCTTGAAACATCTTCCAGAGAACTTTCTGGCAAAGATTTCACCTGATCTATGACGGTTTCGTAAGACATTATAACCTCCACCAACAAATATACATAAAGCCCTATCAAAAAGCAACTTGAAAAAAAACATGTAAAGCGAAACGCTCTTCTATACGACAAAAATCGGTCCTCTCGGGCCGATTTTTTGAATCAGAGGCTTTCCCTAATCCTTCACGCAGCGGACAGAGAACGCGTAGTCCTTCTTATTGCTGCCAGATTTAACATCGGTGCGGTCGAAATAAAAGCTCATAAAATAGGCGTTGCGGGAATCGCGTTCTGTGGAGCTCCAGAAGTTCGCAAAGCCCCCTTCAAGGTCATAGTCGCCTTCTTCATTCCTGTACCCTGCCGGAAGCGCCGAGAACAAGAAAATGTCCTTTCCCACACCACCTTTAATCCACCCTTCTTTAGACTTAAGGATTGCGCCCGCTACAGACGCGCCCCCAACGGCGTAAAAGAGCGTACCCCATTCGGCCTCGCTCGGCAAATGCCACCCCAACGGGCACGCCCGTTTGGCATCTTCCCAAGTATAAAGTTTTCCATACTGGGCGCAGTTAGCTCTTTCCTCGGCATAACAATAGCTACTTGCAGTCTCATATCTCAAATTTTCAGCCATCCAAGTCTGCCGGCCAATTTTTGCAGTGGTGTACTTTTTCCCGTCACGGCGATCAACGAACATTCCAACCGATTCGTTTATAGTATGGACATAACGCACGGTTTCACCCGCCTTGAGTTTCACCGGGACCTTTTTCTTGTCTTTTCCAATTTGCACCTTCGAGCATACGGGAATCATTTCAAGGAACGGAGTATTGCCCATCATCTTTCCATTCACATATACCGGCACCGATTTAGGCTTTCCCTCATGCATGGCATCCATTTGCAGGCCACCCAGCAGCGGTTGCATTTTTTGGTCAAAGCGGATGATACTCCTGTTTTTCACGTTCAAGTCAAGAACCACATCTTCGTAGCACTTATGAGTAATTTGAACCTTATGGCTCCCGACCGAAAGTTGCACGGCTCTCTGCTTTATCTTTTTGCCATCTATCGTAACGACAGCCTCTTCCAATTTTCCCATACCGCCTTCGAATACCGGATCTATGGTCAGCTTGCCGAAATACGGGTCGAGTTTAACCGACACTTTTTGGCCACTCTTTTGTACATCAACCGGAACATCCTTGTCCTGGAACATTTCCTTATTGAAACTGAACAGGTGATTACCCGCCGGAAGAGCAATTTCGCAAGGCGTCGTATTGCAACTGGAATTCACGCGGCCATCCACGCTGAACAACACTCCTGCCGGTTTACTTTCCACATTTACAATGTAAAGCTTTCCACCACCCGCTTGGTACCCCATATTACTTGTACTTACCACGCTAATTTCTTCGGTCTTTTTTACGGCTGGCGCACTTGTTCCTATAATCAGCTGAAAGACCCTATCCGCCTCGCGTTCGAGTTCTTCAAGCAGGCCCTCGGCATCGGGTTTTCGCGTGGTAAAGCTACCGACTAGGTTACTCCCTGCAGTCTCGTACAGTTCCATGGTAAGAGTAAGCTGTTTGCCAAACTTGCCCACTCGCGCCTGCGCCACGTAATCGGCCGCAATATTCTTACCGGTCTCTACAAGGCAACTCCCCTCACAATCTTCAATGGATTTGCCTGGGGGCAACATGGCACTGATGTTTTCACGCGTCATAACAACATACCCCATATAGGCCGGCAACACCTTATTCGCCCGCTCACGCAATTTATCTGTCAGGAACATCTTTTCAGAACGTCCGATAACGCCCTGTTCAGACACAGTCTCTAACACGGCCACATGGGTTCCCGCCACATAGGGAGCCGCAATCGATGTCACCGACAGAAAAATAATCCAAAAACAAGCAAGCACTTTCGGCATACACAAACCTTCTTATAGACTACACCGGAGTAACAATAAATATACCCCAAATAAATTTTACAAGGCAATTTGATTAAAAATTACCTCATCTTTTTTATTCCAATTTGGAACAAAAAATCCAGAAAAGACCGATTTTTGATTTACGACCACAACAAAGAAGACGCTTATTCAGCGTCAACTTCCTGATAGGCCTTGTCAGCCTTGGCTCGGGTTTCGTCATTATTGTTGTCCGGTGTGCCAGCGCATGCCACAAGCATCAGGACAGCAAACAGGGACAGGATGATTTTTTTATAATCCATAAAATACTCCTTCTTTTGTACACTTAAATATATAAGCAAAAAAAGACGATGTCAAGGATTTTTCACAAAAACGTAAACAAAAGTTTATAATTTTGGTAAAAACAGGCCAACCTGGAATCTATTTTCTAGTCCTTTACGCAACGTACGGAATAAGAACGGGAGTAGAATAAATACGCATATCTATAGGAACCGCTACCGTAAGGGATATCGACACCATAGAAAGAATTGATTTTATCATCGGCGGAATGAGCTTCTGAAACGGCATAATACTTATCGGACGCATTCCGCACCCCAATACCATAGTCCCTGCCGCCCTTATTTTTCTCTGTGTAATCGAAAAGTTCTTGCCATTCCAGCAGCGACGGAATATGCCACCCCACAGGGCACACCCCTTGTATAGGAGTACAAAGCTGCGATCTTAATTCATCGTGCCCCGGCGTTTTTGTCGCATTGACAGCACCATACCAGGAATACCGGCGTGCTCCTTTTGCGCAGGCACCTGAATCATCGCACTTGGTCTGGTCTATCAAATTAGGCATCGCCAAGGTATCGTAGTAATCCAAGTTTTCCGCCATCCATGTCTGTTTTCCGATCGTTGCAACGCGGTACTTACGTCCATCTCGCGGATCCGTAATGGAGCCATTCTTCACCTCGACTGCAGGGCCGCGCGCCGCAAGTTCTTCTGCAGAGCATGCAGGAAGGTTCAGTTTTGCAGCCGACATTTGGGCAAAGAGGTTGTAATGTTCCTCGGAGACAAGCGTCCAGGCAAATCGATTCTGATCATCATAGTCGCATGCCATATAATAGACCTTGTATAGATTTTCGTACGGATATAGTTTAAATTCGTTTGCACGCCACCGTTCCACGGACGCATCGCATGCATCCATCTTATTATTGTGGTTTACAAGCTTTTGCGCAAGAGAATCTATGTGAATCCTTTCGTACTCCAGCTTATCGCCCTTATCGGCGCAGTAGTAGTAATAGAAATTGTTATAGGCATCTCTCTGATACTGGATTGTGTCCGAAGAGACACAAGGTTCAAACGTCCTTACATCGGCGTAACTCCTATAGGAGTTTGCCTCAGCTTCGGTAATTCTAACGAATCCGTAGCGACCGCCCTGCTTTTCGCAATGGAAATAATTTCGGTAAATACTGTCGCGCACCACAGAGAGCGAATCCGTCTGCGCATCGCATGTGTACTTTTCATTCACATCGGCAAGTCCCACCAAGGTTGCCCTATGGTCATAGCTCAACGGTTCGTATTGGTACTTGCCACCGACTTTTGCGCAATGATAGTATATGTCGTTATCTACGATATTATTTTTCTTAAAATACGGATGCACAAACAGTTCAAGCGTATCGTTATTCGCAGTACACTTCGGAAGCGTTTTGATATACTGTTCGCTCAGATAGTCTTTTGCATGGAAAAAGTCCGATTCATAGAACTTGAGTCCATCGTTTCCTTTTTTACAATGATAATACTTGCCTTCAAGCGTATCGAGCAGATACTTCACCGTATCAGATACACTTGCACATTCCGTAGCAAGATAATTTTCATGGGCTATCGAATCCGCATAGGCGCGAACCGTATCCTTAAATGTGTACACCTTCTTTTCGCCCCATTTCACGTCGGCACATACATAATAAACGGAATCGTACATGAACGAACGGAGCCCATCTTTTTTCTTATCGCAGGGACGCTGTTCTGAAAGAAACTTAAGCGTACTATTTGCAGGGCGCCAGGAATCAAGGGTGCATACATATTCAGAAGAATCGCGTAATTTATTCAAGCTCCAAAGGGTCGTAGAATCGCAGTCACCCAAGAGATAGCTCAATGTATCTGTTCCATAGACGTTCCAGACGTTGTAATTATGCCGACAAATATATACGGTATCCCCATAAATCTTTTTCAGATCATGATACACATTTTCATTATCCTTGTCCCTCAACAAGCCATTATAGCAATCGCCCAAATAATAAGTAACCACCTGTCTCCAAGTCGCCTTTTCCCACATCTTGTTCCCATAGTAGGAATGGGTACAATAATAGTATGTCGAATCTTCTTCTAAGCCTAAGACGTTCTTCGACAAATTAATCCTGGTACATGCACCAAATTGGCGTTCCCACGGCGTAAGGGTTCGATAGATATGGCTTCCATTTACGCGTTCATCGCAAACAAGAGAATCGCCTTTCAATTTCGATATTTTTGTATTGATATAGGAATAATCCGACACCGAATCATTACAACGCTCAAGGCCATAAACGCGTTCCACAATGGCCTCGGTAAGTTCCCAGTTCAATTCGTTTGTATCAAGCTTCTGCATAACCGAATCCATGTGAAGCCAATTCTGCACCACATAATCCGCATATCGAACCAACGAGACCGAATCATCATAGACGCCGTCTGCCATATCTATGCGAAAATCTTCGACAGCCTCTACAAAAGCGCTATCAGAGCGACCGTTGACCATAAAGAAACTGTACAGGGGAACGATCTCTTTTGCATCGCGATTAACAGATTCTGCATTTTCCTTGACAAATTCGAATCCGAAATTTTCAGTAAACGATTGCGCCGCCATATGCTTTGCCGCATTAAAGGGAATCTCGTCGGCTACAAGGGTCTCTACTAGCGGGACTTCCAAGTGAGTCATCAAGTTCACATTCGGGGACCATACATTCGAAATGTCACAAATGGTTTCTAGCGTAAGCGGCACCGATTTTGTACCCAGGAATTTCCACTTTCCCTTGATCTGAATTTTCACATACGGATATTTATAGTCATGCAAAGGCATTCTGTAGTCAACGGTATCGCCCTTCAGGATTTCACCCTTGATTGTCTCTACTTCTGCAAGGGAACTGTCCAGCTGAACAAGCGATACTTTTTCGGCCGTGAATATGCGGTTCTTTTTTGAAGCAGAAACAACAATTCGACCTTCCAAGGTACGGCCATTTAAGGGATATATGCCTTTAAGGTCATGTTCGCGGATTTTTCTGTAGTCGGTGTCAGCCGCCTCGTAATACCAGTCCGAGCAACCGACAAATGCCATTGCAACCAGCAACAACATTCCAACCAGGCGCATTCGGGACATTGACTTACCTAACAGTAGATGCACCATGGGTTGCTCCTTTCATAGCAGGCTTCGGAACCTTTCTGTGCATCCAAATCGATCTTGACATCATTTAATTTGATTTTCAAACGGAAAAAATATTCCTTGACCACATCGCAGTCGTATCCGAAATCATTCGTATAGAAATTTCCTTTAGGTTCAGAAATTTCGAAATCGCCTTTTTTCAGAAGCTTCGTAAAGGAATAATCTTCATTGTGGATCATTATTTTTTGCGCTTTTTGGCAGCCATAATCAGTACAGCCGTAAATCGCCACAAACAAGGTGTCAATCCACGTTCTCTCTTGATTTTCACCAACCGAATCCTTATTTTCAAAGCCGATTTTTATCGAGAAGAAATCCGGTTCACGTCCTACATCGCTGCAAACGGAGCTTTTATATTCGGTAGAATCATCTAGCTGCCAATAGACCGAATGAATCTCGGCCTTATTCAGCGATATCGTATATTCATTGTAGTCATACAACGAACATCCCTCTAAAACGAGAAATGTCGCAAAAAAGAAAAATACAACCCACCCTTTCAAATTCATGTATTCAAATATAAATCCTCTGTATACAAAGCGGACAGTTTGTACGCAACTGTCCGATAAAACGACAAAAAACCGCCCCGAAAGGCGGTTTTTATATGAATTCCAGACGCTTCGCGCCCAAGATGACTACGATTAAACGATAAGTGCAACCTTGGGGAAGATTCCCACGAGAATCAATGCGATAGCGGCAAGGGTCACTGCAAAGCGGAGCAAATAGGCATACACCGTATTCTTGCTGCAGCAGCACTTGCAAGCGCATTCAGCCTTGAGCGGCATGAACAGCACGAAGGCGATACGCAGGTAGAATACTGCGGCCACCAGCGAAAGGGCAAAGGCAATCGCAGCAACAAGGCCGAGTCCACCGGCAAGAGCGTCGGTAAACAGAGTGAACTTGGCAAGGAAACCGGCCACAGGAGGCATACCCGCGAGGCTAGCCAAGCAAACCGTCGTAGCAATGGCCACGTAGGGGCGCTTGCGTCCACGGCCCTGAATGTCTTCCAGGGATTCGTTCTTGTCATCCTTGCCGGCAAGGAATGCGATACCGGCCAAGGCGCCAGCGCTACCGATTGCATAGGTAATGAGGAAGTAGTACATGGCACCCATCTGCACCGTACCTTCGGTAGCGAAGTTCGGAAGCAGCAGGCCAATCACGATAAAGCCGGCATTCATCACGGCGGAGTAAGCCATAATGCGGCGGATAGACTTTTGGGCAAGACCGCCAAAAGCACCGACAGCCATGGACAAAACGGCCACTACCAAAATCACATAGAACAGGCTCTTGTTTTCGCCACGGATAGTCACCTGTTCGGCCAGGTTCCATGCCGGAGCAGAACCGATGCGGGTCACCAGGGAACCAAGCCAGAGCGTACCCAAGGCAGCGAGAGCGCCCACCTTGACAACGGCGGCCATAAAGCCAGTCACCGCCACAGAAGCACCCGTATAGACATCGGCCACCCAGAAATGAAGCGGAGCGGCACCGGCCTTAAAGAGGAGCGCAAACATGGCAAGCAAAACGCCCATGCCATAAAGCAGGCCGCGACCAGCAATAACAGAGGCAAAAATGTGGGTCGAACCGGTGGCACCGTAAATAAGGGCCACACCGTACAAGAAGAGGGCACTAAAGACCGAACCCGAAACGAAGTACTTGAAAGCACCTTCATTCGCATTCACGTCCTTGCGGCGAAGGCCCACCAAGGCGTAAATCGGGAAGCTGGCCAGCTCCATGCCCAGGAACAGGGCGAGGAAGTCGATAGCCTGGGTCATGAGGGTCGCACCGCAAGTTGCAAGCAGCAAGAGAGCGTAAGCCTCGCCACCCTTGAACTTTTCGTGACCAAGAGTCCACTGGAGCCCCGCAATTCCGAGGAAAGCGCAAAGCATCACGGAAAGACCCAGCACGCGACGGATCGGGTCCATGGCGTACAAGTCCATAAAGATGTCGTTGGTGGTAAAGTAGTAGGCACCTGCACCAAGAGCGATAAACAAGGATGCCACCCAGGGCAAAATCTTGTGCTTGTTTTCGTCTTTAATGAACGGTTCTGCGGCAAGGGTAATCAACGCCCCAAAAGCCACCAGGATTACCGGCAAGAGATTTACGTAATTACTCATTTTCAGAAGCCTCCTTCACATTGGCCTCGTTTTGTTCAAGCGCGCCATCTTCCTGAGATTCGGCAACTTCAGATTCGCTCATGTTCTTTAGCTGGGCAATCAGCGAAGCGCGTTCTTCGTCACTAAATCCATTCGCCTTCAAGTTGGAATCCAGCTGACGCAAGTCATCGTCGGTCATGGGCTGTGCCACGGCGGCAATGTTTTCGTCTACAATGGCTTCGCCCGTAGTGTCGGCAGAAGCTTCAACCGTCTGGGCGTCTTCAGCAGGGTGAGTCAGCTTGTTCATTTCTTGCACGGCGCTTTCGTCAAAGAGCTGAAGTGCATTGGTAATGAAGGCCGGATGCATGCCGAATACCAACAGGAGCACGCCCATGATTCCAATGAAGGAACCTTCGAGAGCGGTCATGCGCTTGCCGTCTTCGTATTCGCGGGCAGGCTTGCCAAAGATGACCTTCTGCACAAAGCGGAGCATGTAAGTGGCAGAAAGAATCAGGCAAAGACCAGCGGCCAGTGCCGGAAGCGGGCCCATATCCCACAAGGACATAAGCACGGTAAATTCGCCAACGAATCCGGCAGTACCCGGAACCGCAAGAGAAAGCACAGCGAGGAATCCGAACAGGGAACCAAACACGGGGTTGCGCGCGGCAAGACCACCGAGCTGTTCGATGTCACGGGTACCGGCAAAGCGTTCGGCAATACCCATCAGGTAGAACTGGGCGCCAGCGGAAAGACCGTGGGCAACCAGGAGAACCAAGACCGCCGGGAGCATGGATTCAGAGAGGCTGAACACACCGGCCACGGCAAGGCCCAAATGGCTCATGGAACTGAAGGCAAGGAGTTTCTTACCGTCGGTAGCACGGAGCGCCATCAAGGCACCGTAAATAGCGGTGAGCAGGCCCAGCCACATCATGGAATCCACCACTTCCATATAAAGCGGGAAAATCGGAAGAATCCAGGCGATAAAGCCGAACACGCCAGCCTTACTCATGGCACCCGTAAGGATAGCCGAAAGCGGAGCCGGAGCTTCAGCATAGGTGATTGCCTGCCAACCGTGGAACGGGAAAATCGGAGTCTTCACCAAGAACGCAAGCAAGAAGCAAAGCAGAAGGGTCATCTGCATGGCCGGATCAAGGTTCTGGAGAGCGACCGCCAAAGAAAGCACCAGAGAGTTGTCTGCCAGTGTAATCAGGTACCAGAGGGCAACCATCATCGGGGCAGAACCGACCAGAGTGTAGATCGCAAAGGTCATGGCAGCCTTGCGACGTTCCTTGCCACCGAAACCTGCAATGAGCACTGCGGCGGGGAACACCATGGCTTCGAAGAAGAAGAAGAACAGCACCGCATCTGCAGCGAGGAACGTACCGTTCATGGCGCCCATCAAGGCGAAAATGCCGATGGCGAAGTTGCGGTAGTTCTTGTCGAGAGTGTTGCGGGCCGTCATCAGGGCCACAAGGGAAAGTGCGCTAGAAAGGAACACCATCCAGGCGCCCAGTCCATGACTGTACAAGTAGTAGTAAACGGCACCCTTGGCACCAGGAATGTGGAACCATTCGATAGCTTCGGTGGCCTGGTTTCCGCTAGCGATCAAGGCGATGGACATCGCCACAAAGGCAAAGCCAAACAAGAAGGCAAGCCTAGAAGAAGACTTGGGATCTTCCTTGGAAGTGGCGATCATCAAAATCGCGGCGGCAAAAGGAGCAAGGACAAGAAGATGTAAAAGCATTAGAACAATCCTCCGGTCAAAAGTACAACGGCAACTAAGGCGGCGACACCCAGCAGGCTAAACGTAAGCTGCACACGCACCTTGCGCACCTGGAAATTGCTCACGCCGTCTCCAACGATTTCGACAATGGAACCCACAGTCCACTGAATACCCTGCAGGATCTTATCGACAACCATGTCCGCAACAAACGCGGCAGCCTTGGTGATGGTAATGAAAATTTCATGGATGTAGTCAAAGAAGAACGTCCAGTCGGCCTTGGCACCTTCGGGGGCGCTGCTAACCTTGGCAGAGATATGCGGAATGCGAGCACGACCGTAAACCGCATAAGCGATAATCATACCGAGCAGAGCGGCTGCCGTACCGAAGCAAGCAAACGTCAAGGCGTTCACGTGATGTGCAGCGGCACCCAGGCTGTAGTTCTGAGCCTCGCCCACCACCGGAGCAAGGGTATTAGCAAAGAACTTGATGCCCATGGAATCGGCCCACAGGTAACCGGCAAACACGGCACCGAAAGCGAGAATCACCATCGGAACCAGCATGCTGGCCGGAGCTTCGTGAATGTGTTCTTCGCTTTCCTTGGAACCGCGATATTCACCGAAGAAGGTCATGATGATGAGGCGGCCCATGTAGACAGCCGTAATCACAGCCGTAAGGAGGCCTGCGAAGTAGAAGAATTCACCGAAGGGAGCGTTCGTATAGAGACGTTCCAAGATGAGGTCCTTGGACCAGAAACCTGCGAAGCCCGGGAAACCGATAATGGCGAGGAACGCAAAGATCATCACGCAAGCGGTTACCGGAGTCTTCTTGATAAGGCCACCCATGCAGCGCATATCCTGTTCGCCAGCCAGCGAGTGAATCACTGCACCGGCGCCCAAGAAGAGGGCTGCCTTGAAGAAGGCGTGGGTGAATACGTGGAAGATGGAGGCATCGAAGGCAGAAGCGCCAGCAGCCATGAACATGTAACCCAGCTGAGAAATTGTCGAGTAGGCAAGCACCTTCTTGATATCGTTCTGGAAGAGACCTGCAACGGCCGCCCAGAAAGCGGTAAGCATACCCACAACCAAGATGACAATCAACACTTCGGGAACGAGCACGAACATGCGAGACAGACGTGCAAGCAGGTAAACGCCAGAAGTCACCATGGTAGCGGCATGGATAAGGGCAGACACAGGAGTCGGACCGGCCATGGCATCGGGCAACCACGTGAGGAGAGGAATCTGAGCAGACTTACCCGTGCAACCCACGAAGAACAGGAGGCCAGCAATCATCAGGATCGGGGCGGCGAGTTCCACATGGCCACCGGCGATGAGCATTTCAACAAACTTGTTCAGGGCTTCGTAATTGAGAATAGCGGAGCCACCCAGCGTTGCAAGGCAAAGCATACCGAGCAAGAAGCCGATATCGCCCACGCGGTTCACGATGAAGGCCTTGTTTGCAGCCTTGCAGTTGTTGAGGTCGTGATTCCAGAAGCCGATGAGCAAGTAGGAGCAAAGGCCCACGCCTTCCCAACCGAGGAAGGTGAGAAGCAAGCTGTCGGAAAGCACCAGCACGATCATGCTGAACAGGAAGAGGTTGATGTAGGCGAAGAAGCGGGTAAAGCCGCGGTCGCCGTGCATGTAACCAATCGAGTACAGAGCGATGAGCGAACCGATACCGGTCACGAACAGGAGCATCACGCGAGAGAGGCCATCGAACAGGAATCCGATATCGACCTTCAGCATCGGGATGTCAATCCAGTTGCAAAGCGTCTGGCGAATCCCTTCTTCAGGCATGCCAAAGGCAAGGAGCACCACGCATACGAACGAAATCACCGGGAACAGCACCGAGAGGGCGCCCACGAAACCTTCGGAGGGGCCTTTCTTGCTACCCGAAGAAATCACGGCAATCGCACCCAGAAGAATCGTTCCGAGGAGCGGGAAAAGAGGAATAATCCAAAGCGGTAAATTTGTCATTGCTTACCCCTTCATATTGGAATAGTTGTCGGAATCGACACTTTCACGGTTACGGAAAATGAGGATTACGAGTGCAAGGCCCACGCAAGCTTCGGCAGCGGCGACAGCAATCGAGAACAGCGGGAAAATCTGACCCGCTACGCTCATGTCGGCCGGAAGCGTCTTTGCAAAGCCCACAAAGGAAAGGTTCACGGCATTGAGCGCAAGTTCAATACCCATGAGCACAAAGAACACATTGCGGCGAGAAAGGGCGACAATCAAGCCAAGAGTGAAAATCACCAAGGCAAGAATCTGGATATAAATCGGTTGGAGTTCCATTACTTTTCCTCCTTGTTATCGGAGCCTTCTTCTTCGATTTCGGAACCAAGGCGTTTCTTAGCCATAAGCACGGCGGCGCCCATGGAAGAAAGCAGGAGCAAGCCGAGCACTTCGAACAGGACGAAGTAACCGGGGCCGGTCTTGGATGTATCGAAGAGGTTCTTGGAAGTCATTTCCACAGAGCCGCGGAGCGTCGTAACGTCGAAGCCCATGGGAGAAAGCACCAGGGCAAAGCCCACGAGGCCGGCAAGGGCAAGGGCTGCAATGACCACAAAGATGGACACGCCATCGAACATGGGCGTCTTGGAATCCTTGGCGGCATTGAGCACCGAGATCACGAACACCAAAAGCATCATGATAGCACCGGCGTAGACCATAATCTGTACGACACCGATAAAGGGGCTACCGATCAGGCCATAAATACCGGCCAGAGAAAGCATGGTGAGCACCAGCGAAAGACCGCCGTACAGCGGGTGCTTCGAGAAAAGCACTCCAAGAGCGGCAATCACGGCAACAGCGGCGAGAACAATGAAATAAATCAGGGCAAGCATTACTTTACCTCCATTCCCCAGACGGCACGGGCCTGGGCATTCTTTGTTCCACCCGGAGCCTTCTGGCTCTGTTCGTCTTCGGGGTAATCCTTCGGATCCCAGCTGGTGAGAGTCTTAAGGTTTGCGACGAATTCTTCGCGGGTGCGATGTTCAAAGATGATTTCCTTGGTATCCATGCGGAGTGCATCGACCGGGCAGGCTTCAACACAAAGGCCGCAGAACACGCAAGTCAAATGGTCAATATCAAAGCGCTTGACCTTCTTTTCGATACGCGGATCGTCACTGGCGGTAGCTTCGATATAAATACAGTGAGCGGGGCAAGCTGCAGCGCACATGCCGCAGGCCACGCAACGCGGCGTACCGTCGGCACGGAGCATCAGACGATGCTTGGCGCGGTAAGTTCTACGAACTTCAGGCTGACCTTCCGGGTAAGAAATCGTCGGCAAGGTTTCGTAGCGGAACAAGCCGCGAGCAGCGTGCTTGAGGGTTGTCCACAAGCCGCGAATAGCCTCGAAAATGTAGAGGCGTTCCACCCAGTTCATGGGTCTCTGTTTAATAACGCGAGCCATTAGTTACCTCCCATAAGCTTTGCAACCACGGCGGTCACAACGAGGTTCAAAATAGCGATGTTCAAGATAATCTTCCAACCAAGGTGCATAATGTGGTCGTAGCGGAAACGCGGGAGCGTCCAGCGGACCCAAATCCACACCCAGCAGAAGAACACGCTCTTCACGAGGAGCACCAGCAAGTGGATGAGTGCCGTACCGAGGGCAGCACCCAGGGTATTCACGGCAACGCCGTCAATCATGGTGATTTGCGGGTTATAGAACATCCAGGAGCAAACGCCGGCAGCAATGAATGCGACAGCGGCAACCCAGCCGATAGTCTTGTAAAGAACATATTCGCGCAGGATTTCCATCTTGTTGCTCTGCTTGGAAGCAGCGAGCTTGCGAGAGTAACGGTAAATCATGTGGAGGAATGCAAGGGCGAGGAATGCCAGCACCCAGCAGAGAATGGCGAGGGAGCCGCCCATGTGGGACTGGATCGTTGCGGTAGAAACGAACGGCACCGAGTAGCCACCCAAGAAGAGGGTTGCCACCAAAAGGCTGCTGATGCAGATGTGCGAGTATTCGCCCATGTAGAAGAGACCGAACTGCATGGCACCATATTCGGTGTGGTAACCGGCAACGAGTTCAGGTTCACCTTCGGCAACGTCAAACGGAGCACGGCCCGTTTCAGCAATCGTCGCAATGAGGAAGCAGAAGAAGGCCACCGGCTGGGCGACAATGCCCCACACGTGGTTTTCTTGCCAGCTCACGATGTCGGTGAGGCTGAAAGAACCAGCGAGCAGCAAGAGACCCATCATGGAAAGGCCCTGGCAGACTTCGTAGCTAATGGTCATTGCTGTCGTACGCAAGGAACCGAGGTAGCTGTACTTGGAACGGGAGCTAAGGCCAGCGAGCACGGCACCGTAGGCAGAAAGGGAGCTGAAACCGAAGAGCAACAAAATGCCCACTTCGGAATCTACAACCGGGCCTGCAATGCGGACTACAGAGCCGCCCCATTCGAACACCATCGGGCCAAACCACGGAATCACACACGGGCTAAGGAACACGATGGCAAACGGAATGGCCGGAGCCACGTAATAGAGGAACTTCTTGGAACCGGTCGGTGCAAACATTTCCTTGAAGAAAAGCTTGGTACCGTCGCACATGTTCTGCACATAGCCGAACAGGCGAACCTTACCGAAGAACGGCACCTTGATGTAGGAGCGGTTCGGGCCCTGACGGTCCTGCATAAAACCTGCGCCACGACGTTCCATGGGAATCAGGAGCAGAATATAGAGAACCGGAACAAAGCAGAAGCCGAACTTTGCGATGGTAATGAGCCATTCCACCCAAGTTCTGGATTCAATAATATCCATTAGGCGTTACCTCCTTCGAGCAACTTACCAGTGCTCTTGATGGTATCGTAAGAAAGTCCAGCCAAGACGCTTGCATATTCGCCAGCCTTCTTGAAGGCATCGAATGCTGATTCGAACTCGCTTCCGGCGAGGTCAGAAAGCACGTCGTATGCCGGGCGAAGTTTTTCATCGGGGCAAACCGGGCAAGCATTCAGCTTCTGAAGAATGTTCATGCAGTTCACCATGGTGCCCTGAACTTCGCTCCAGTGGCGGATACCGTAAGCGAGCGTAGCCTTCTTGGCAGTAACATCGTTGAATGCACTCAAGGCGATACGGGTCGGAATCTTTTCAAGAGCGGCAGCAACTTCGCCAGCTTCACCGAAGATATCCGCATTCACCGTTACGAGCACCTTGAATTCAGGAGCACCCTTCACCAGGTCGCTTCTGAGGCGGTCGACGAGGTTATCCAAGTTGTCATCTGGGATGCCAAGCAGCTTGAAACCGGCGCGGTTAGCCAGCGGGTCGCCACTCATGGCGATGCCGTCGGGGGCACCGACCTTCTTGAAGGTCCCGCCGAAAAGTTCGGCGGAGTCGCCCAGGCTGTCCTTAAGCATACGGAGTGCCGCGAGATCTTCGATCGTGCAGGAGCCACCGGCAACCAGGGCGACCTTGCCCCCGGCCTTCACAGCATCAGCAATCGATTCCTGAATCACGTGGAAGCCCATAGCCGGCAAGCGGTTCTTGTCGAAGTTCTGGAACGCAAGGCGGCTCGTGTTAGAAATCCAGCTACGGTTTACTTCGGGGTTGCAACGCGGCATCACACGATAAATGTGACCGTCAGCGTAATCCAGCCAAATATTTGCACCCAGGGAGTCGTCCATCGAAATGGTCGGTGTGTGGCTGAGGAGCCATACGCGCTTCTGGAAGCGGAAATATTTCGCGGTCATGGCGCCCACCGGGCAAACGTCGGTGACGCACAAGTCATATTCGTGGTCGAGCTTTTCACCCGGGAAGGTTGTAATGTAAGTATGGTCGGCACGGCCTGCGAGCTGCAGCTGTTCAGAACCGGCAATGGTACGCATAAAGCGTACGCAACGGTCGCACTGCACGCAACGTTCTTCGTCGAGCAACACGCGGGGGCCAAGATCCACGTGCTTACCGCCACGAAGCTGACCCTTGGCATCCACAAACTGATGAGCGGGATTGCCGTGGTAGTTCTTGCCGTATTCGGGGCGCATGCGGGATTCGTTTTGGCCCGCTTCCATGTAGTTTTCTTGCAAGGTGCATTCACCAGCCTTGTCGCAAATCGGGCAATCGAGCGGGTGGTTCACCAGCATAAATTCCTGCGTTGCCTTGCGGGCGTTCTTCACGCGGGCACTAGATGCCGGCGTGTAGATTTTCATACCCGGAGCAACCGGCGTGTAGCATGCAATCACGAGCATGCGGCCACGAGGGCCTTCCTGCTCCACCAGGCACTGGCGGCAGTTACCAGACACCGGCAAATACGGGTGGTAACAGACGTGAGGAGTTTCAATCCCGACAGCCTTGAGGGCTTCGAGGAGGTTCGTGTCGCCCGGAACCATCACCGGCTTGTCATCCACGAAGATTTCCACCTTCGGGCTGTTCTCGGTCGGGAGTTTCGGCATGTTGTAGAAGTTACTCATATTATTACCAGAAAATTCCAGGACGATAGTTTTCCTGAACACGCGGCTTGGCGTGGTCGGGGTTCTTTGCAATCAATTCATCAAAGTCGGCTCTGAACTTTGCGGTGTAGCTAGACACCGGGCCGCCGAGAGAAATGGAAAGCGGGCAAATCGTCACGCCACCAAATCCACCAGAGAGGCTCTGCATCAGTTCCACGTCGCCGTCGTGGCCCTTGCCTTCCACAATCTGATTCAGAATGCGGTGCAAAAGGCCCGTACCTTCGCGGCACGGAGTGCACTGGCCGCAAGATTCGTGGCTGTAGAAGTTGCCGAGCACGTTCAGGAGTTCAGCCATGTTGTGCGTATCGTTAATCACGATCATGGCGCCCGAACCGAACATCGTCTTCATGGAGGCGAGGCATTCGTAGTCCATGGTGGCTACGGCACATTCGCCTGCGTTCAGCGGAGCGCAAGAAGAACCACCCGGAAGCACTGCCTTCAGGTTTCCGCCCACGACACCGCCGGCATAATCGTTAATCATCGTCATCATCGGAGTGCCGAGCGGAGCTTCGTACACACCCGGATTCTTCACGTCACCCGAGATGCAGAACACCTTGGTACCGCCTGCACGGGGAGTACCCATCTTGGCGTATTCGCTCGGGTCGTGCTGGAAGATCCACGGGAGAGCCATGATGGTTTCCACGTTGTTCACGCAAGTCGGAGACTTCCATGCACCGCTCACCGCCGGGAAAGGCGGCTTCAGGCGGGGCTGACCCTTCTGGCCTTCGAGCGAGTTGATAAGAGCAGTTTCTTCACCGCAAATGTAGGCGCCTGCGCCACGGTGAACAAAGATATCGAAACTGAACTTGGTGCCGCAAATGTTTTCACCGAGGTAACCGGCGGCGTAAGCCTGGTTCAAAGCCTTGTTAAGACTTTCGATGCAGGGCAGGAATTCGCCACGGCAGTAGATGTATGCGGCGCGGCTACCGAGAGCCCAAGCAGCAATAATCAAACCTTCGATCAAGCGGTGCGGATCTTCCATCATCAGGAAGTGATCCTTGAACGTACCACCTTCGCCTTCGTCAGCGTTCACCACGATGTACACGGGCTTGCCGGAATTACGCGGAACAAAGCTCCACTTCATACCGGTCGGGAAGCCAGCACCGCCACGGCCACGGAGGCCGGAACGTTGTACGTAGTCAATCACTTCGAACTGGCTCATGTTGAACAAGCGATCCGAAATGTTTGCGTAGCCGCCCAGCTTCTTGTAGACTTCAATGTCCTGGGCACCCTTGCCAAAATTTCCTGTACAAACTTTTACTACTTCAGCCATAATTACTTAGCCTCCTCTACCGGAGCGGGCTTCTGAGTAGTCACCGCTTCCTTGGAAGGTTTTGCCGTACGTTCGCCAGAAGTGGCAATCATGCGGTACACATCGCCAGCCTTGCCGCTAGCATCCACAAAAGCCTTGTCCTTCACGCCGGGCTCGCCCACAGCGACCCAGTTGCTGCCGTCCTTCTTTTCGACGACAATCTTCGTGAATTCGGGAGCGCCCTTCCAAGTGAGGGTGGCGCCGTTTTCGTCGGCTTCGGCCTTCACGTTAAGCACCGGAGAAGGAGGAGCATAGTCTGCGACCTGCGGCTTGGCCGTAGCGCCCGGAGCACCGGGGTGACCGCAATGGCCCTTCACCGTGCCGCCGAGCACATCGTGCTTCGGCACATTGTTCGCGTGAGCCTTGCACCAGTCGATAATGCGATCGATGCTTGCTTCGGTAAGAGTCGTTCCACGCTTCATCTTGAGCTGACCGTCGACCACGTCGGTGGCGAAGTCATCGTTCACGAGCATCATCGGGCCATTGCCGCAGCTGCCCAGGCATTCTACCTGGAGAATCGTAAACATGCCATCGGAAGTAGTTTCGCCGCTCTTGATGCCGAGCTTATTTTCGACATACTTGATGAGCGGCTGTGCACCCTTGATAGCGCAGCTGATGTTGCGGCAGAACTGCAACAGGAACTTGCCCTTGGGAGCGTGGTTGTACATGGTATAGAAAGTAGCGACACCGAGAGCATGAGCCGGAGCGCAACCGCAAACGTTAGCAGCCCAGCGGATACCTTCGGTCGGAACCCAGCCGAACACGCCCTGCACCAGCCAAAGAACTTCGAGGAGAGCGCCCTGGCCCACCGGGTAGCGGCTGAGCAAGTCGGCGCAACGTTCCTTGATTTCAGGAGTGTCGAGCTTTGCAAGGAGTTCCTTGGTAGAAGGCTGCGGAACGGGCTTGTTCACGTAGCCAAAAGTCTGACCCGGATCCGGGAGAGCGGGAATCGCTTCGCTCGGACCGTTAAACTTCAAATGGTTGTTCGATACAAACTGAACTGCACCTTGAATATGTTGTGTCATCGGTCAAGTTCTCCAGCAATCATGTTGAGGCCAGGCAGTGTTGCCATAGAGTCGGCAAGGGTAAGGCCTTCGACCAGTTCGTTAAATGCAGACACATGGGCAAACGACGGGGAACGCACCTTGATACGGTACGGATGGCCGCTACCATCGGAGACGATGGTGAAGCCAAGTTCGCCGTTAGCGCATTCGCTTGCGCAGTAGTATTCGCCTTCGGGTACGCGGATGCCTTCGTACACGCTCTTGAAGCGGCCAATAAGAGCTTCCATGTCCTGATAGGCAAGCTTGTGCGCGGGCACGCGGATGCGTGGGTCGACAATGTCGACCGGGCCCGGAGCGAGGCGCTTCAGGGCCTGGCGCACAATCTTCACAGATTCTTCAATTTCAGCGAGGCGCACCTGCAGACGGTCGTTTGCGTCGCCCTGCGTACCGACTACTACATCCCAGTCATAAGTTTCGTAGTCATAATAAGGTTCGTCCTTGCGGAGGTCGCTTTCGACACCCGTCGCACGAAGGCACGGTCCCGTCCAGCCGTAACTGATAGCGCGTTCAGCAGAGATCTTTGCAACGCCCACGGTACGGTCAAGGAAGATACGGTTACGGTCCAAGCAGGCGTGCAGGTCCTTAAGGGCCTTTTCCACCGACTTGCAAGCGGCAAGAACATCATCTTCAAAACCGTTGTAGCTGTCGCGGTAGAGACCACCGATGCGGGCAAAGCTATTGGTCAAACGAGCGCCAGTGAGCTTTTCCCAAATCAGCATGATTTCTTCACGCGGGTTAAAGGCGTACATGAACGGAGTCGTACCGCCCAAGTCCTGGAATGCTGCAGCCACGCAAATAAAGTGGTCGTTGATACGGGAGAGTTCGTTCACGATCACGCGGAGCACCTTGGTGCGTTCCGGGATTTCGATGCCGTACATATTTTCCACAGCGCGGCAGAACGCAATATTGTTCATCATGGCCGAGCAGTAGTTCAAGCGGTCGGTGTACGGAATCACCTGCTGCCAGGTGCCGCGTTCGACCATCTTTTCAAAGCCACGGTGCATAAAGCCGATTTCGTGGACGCCAGCCACAATGGTTTCACCATCGAGAGCGGCCAAGAGACGCACGCAGTGGTGGGTAGCCGGATGCGTGGGGCCCACGTTCAGGGCCATCAGGTTTACTTTTTCGCCATTCGGGTCAAGTACGATCATTCTCTGATACTCCCTTCAAGGTATTCTTCTTCGACAGGCATAATTTCCTTGGAGCGCTGGATAATTCTGTAGCCCTTGTCTTCCAGGCGCTTTTCCAGTTCCGGAATCAAGAAATCAGTCGTCGAAAGCCACTGGCGCTTCTGGGCAGGGTAATCCTTGCGCAGCGGGTGGCCCACAAATTCAACATGGTTCAGAATGCGGCGGAGGTCGGGGTGACCTTCAAACACGATACCGAATTGGTCATAGACTTCGCGTTCGAGCCAGTTGGCGCTTGCATACAGATCGGTAATGGTCGGGACCTTCAGGTCGGCTTCGCTGACCACCACCTTAAGACGGACTCGGTGCCCCGGGTTCTTGGTGCTCTTGAATGCATAGGACACCGCAAAACGAGGACCTTCATGGTTCGGGTAGGTCAGGTAATCAATACCGGCACAGTCCAAAAGCATATCCATCTTGAACGAGGGATCGTCCTTCAAGAACTCAACCGCATTGTGCAGGTATTCCTTGGGAACCACCACGCAGGCATCCCATTTGGCCTTTTCTTCACGCTTGCCGCCAAACTTCGATACGAGGACGGAGACAGCCGTTTCTGCAAAATTCACTTCGCTATTCACGGAATCCATTTTTTACTCCTTCCAGAACTGTGCCTTCTTGGCAAAATCACCGGCCTTTTCAGTCACGAATTCCTTGATTTCTGCGCGCTTTTCGCGGGCAAATTCACGGGCTTCGGCCTTGGCCTCGGCAGTCTTCGCCTTGATCATTTCCAGCTGTTCCTTGACGCGCTCGGTACGCTGCTTCATGAAAGATTCGTCCTTGATCTTCTTCTGCAAATCAAACATGGCTTCGAAGAAGGCTTCCGGACGGGAGGGGCAACCGCCGATATAGACGTCCACCGGAATAATGTGGTCAATGCCCGGCACCGTGCAATAGCAGTCATAGAAACCGCCAGAGCTAGCGCAGGCGCCCATGGCAATCACCCAGCGGGGTTCTGCCATCTGTTCGTACATGCGCTTGAGAATCGGAGCCTGCTTATAAGAAATGGTACCGGCCACCAAAAGCACATCGGACTGGCGCGGCGTAAAGCGGACATATTCAGACCCGATACGTGACAAGTCGTAGCGGCCCACTTCGGTACTCATGAATTCGATTGCACAGCATGCCGTACCATACGGAAACGGCCATAGGGAGTTCGTACGGCCCCAATTGACCAGAAAGTCAAGAGAAGTCGTAATGAAATTCGGCTTTTCTGCCTCATTACTCATAGGAGGTTACCTCTTTAAATGCGAGCGTAAAGATAGCTTTTTAGTGTAAGGGAGAGAGGCTAAAGAGCAAAGAAAAGATGAATGTAATATATATTCCAAGTTAGATTAATCTAATTCGTCTACTTATTTTTGTGTGACATCCCGCACACTTTTTTCTGGAAAAGCGTATATTAAAGGGGATCTGGCTGAAATTGCCCGCATAGGAAAGAAATAAGCTTGCAACCTACATCATTTTTTTTTAGTTTTGGCGCGGTTTTGGTATGTTGAGGATTTAATGGATATTCCGCTGTACAACGATATTTATCTTGATTTCAGGTCCAAGCTTTTGGGACCGGTTTTCAGTACAGACGAAATATTTGCCATCATGGCCAGAAACCTCCCTCCCCTCGCAAAAAATGCAAACATAGGCTTGATTCACTGCATTTTTTACGCACCGGTCAGCCAATTTGCGCCAAACGGCATTTCTGGGGAATTTACAGCCTATCACGACAAGGAAAAGCTCCCTACTCGCCCGGCCACTCCAGATTTTTCCGAAACCATGACCACCGGCGAACAGGGCTCCTTTACATTCCAGGCTCACCCCATCGAGGGCCACACATTTACAGATTACGAAAGAAAGTTCGTCCAGTTGTTGAGCTGGGACTTCTTTATTCTTTCAGGTCGTGCCCGCCTTATGGGCAATACCCGCAAGGTCGCCATTTCCGACGGTTTGACGGGAGCCTACAACCAGGCAGGCATTTTCGCCTTCACCCAGCAATTTATCCGGGAAAATCTCAAGGACTATACCGCCTTCTTTATTAACCTGAAGAACTTCAAGTATGTCAACAAGTCCTTGGGCAACAATATGGGTGACCTAGCCCTCAGGACTTTCGTAAAGCAGATTCTCCTGTTCCTGGACAAAACCGAACTTATTGCAAGACTGGGCGGTGACAACTTCTTCATCCTCACGAAGAAAGATCGTCAAAACGAATTTATCGAAAAGTTCAGGGTCACCGAGCTGAGCTTGAGCCAGGGTCCCAAACCCATAGACATCCGCATTCAAGCCCGCATGGGAGTCTACCGCATCGAAGAAAACGTGATTGTCGGCGACGCCCTGAACAACGCTTCCACGGCAATGATGGCCGCAAGAGCCATCAAGAACCGCGATATCGTTTTCTTCACCAAGGAAATGCAGATCCAGTCTATCCACCAGAGGGAAATTTCCAGCGAGTTCCATAACGCTCTCAGGAACCGCGAACTGGTGGTGTTCTACCAGCCCAAGGTTTCATTGACTGAAAAGCGCATGAACGGTGCCGAGGCCCTGGTGCGCTGGGTCCGTCACAAGACCATCGTGCCTCCCATGGACTTTATTCCCATTTTGGAACGTGAAGGCACTATTTGCGAACTAGACTTCTACGTTTTCGAAACCGCTTGTAGCGACATTCACGAATGGATCAAGGCCGGAATTGAACCGGTCCGCATTTCCTCGAACTTTTCCAAGCTGCATTTGCGCAACGAAGATTTCGCCGACCGCATTCTCGAAATTCTGCACAAGTATGAAATTGATGGCAAGTACATCGAAGTGGAACTGACCGAAGTATCGGACTTTGATGACGCCGTCGCCATGCAGAATTTCATCAACATCATGCGCAAGAACAATATCGGCGTCGCCATCGATGACTTTGGCACGGGATATTCCACCTTGAACGTGCTCAAGGACTACGACATCAGCGTCGTCAAGATTGACAAGTCTCTCCTGAACAACATCGGCAAGGCCAATTCCCACGACGAAGTCATTCTCCGCAACGTGGTAAAAATGGCCCGCGAACTGGACAAGGACGTGATTGCCGAAGGTGTCGAAACCCAGGAACAGGCCGATTACCTGCAAGGAATCAATTGCGGCAGCGCCCAGGGATTCCTGTTCGACAAGCCCCTGGTTCGCGACGATTTCCAGAAGCGCCTGGCAGAAGACCGCATTTATTAGCATCTTTGATGCAGTTGACAAAAGCTGCGACGCGATCGCTACAGTTACTAGTAACTCGGAACTAGTGACTTTATCCTTCAAAGTTCTTTTTTCTATATTCATAAGCGATGAAGAAGCTTGTTCACGACAGAAAGGTTTGTCTCGCCTGCGCCGGTTGCGTTGGCATTTGCTCCAAAATGGCTCTTGACATGTACGGGCTCGATTTGCAAATCGACCACGAAAAATGCATCAAGTGCGGCATTTGCGCAAAGGCGTGTCCCGTCGGTGCGCTAAAACTCATGGAGGTGGACAATGCTTAATTCCGAATACGATGTCGTTGTAATTGGTGCAGGTCCCGGCGGCTCTGTGGCCGCGAGGAATTTAGCACGGGCGGGGCACAAGGTACTGCTTCTTGAAAAGCGTGAACGTATCGGGTTCCCGGTGCGTTGCGGCGAGGCGAGCACGACGCTGGCCGACCTGCAGACTTATGGTCCCATCGACGAAAGCTGCATCGAAAGCATTATCAACGGCCTTTACATTTACGGTCCCGCCGGCGTGAACATCGAAGTTCCGAAGCCGAATACGGGCATTATGCTGAACCGCGAAGTTTTCGACCCGTGGCTAGCAAAGCTTGCGGCCGATGACGGCGCCCAGGTCGAAACCTGCGCCCGCGCTGAATTCGTGGGCGAGGTCGAAGGCGGCAAGCGCATGGTACGCGTCGTTCTCGGTAAAGGCGACGGATGCGGAGCCGTCACAGCAACAGGCACCCAGGAAATTTTCGCCAAGATGGTCATTGCAGCCGACGGCGTAGAAAGCCGCATCGGTCGCATGGTGGGCCTCAAGTGCGCGCAGAATCCGCGAGAAACTTGTACCGGCGTAGACATCCAGGTACAGGGACTTTTGACCAAGCCCGACTACCTCACCTTCTGGCAAGGCCACGACTTTATTAACGACGGCTACATCTGGAGTTTCCCGAAACAAAAGTCCAACGTCACTAACTTCGGTGCAGGATTCCTAGCAGCAAGCAACCACTCCGGCAACATTCTTGAAGTCACCATGGAGTGGCTCGAAAAGCTATTCCCCGGTGCAAAAATCAATCACACCGTCGGTGGAATGGTTCCGGTTTCTAGCATTCTCAAGGAATACACCCTCGACCACTTCGCCCTGGTGGGCGACGCCGCCCACCACACCAACCCGCTCACGGGTGGTGGCATCGCTGCCGCGATGCGCGCCGGCAGATTCTGCGCTGAATACGTGGACCAGGGCCTTAAAGCAGGCAATCTTTCGAAGCAGTTCCTAAAGCAATACGAAAAACGCTGCTACGACTACTTCGGCAAGACTCACGACTTTGAATACAAGTTCCGCCGGTTCCTGCTGGCAATTAACCGCGAAGAACAAATCGGGCTTTACAAGGTACTGCAGGGCTTTGCCCTCAGCGGATACAAGAAGAGCGCCTTCTTAAAGACGCCCGTTCAGACCGCGAAGTACCTGTACAAGTTCTGGAAATTTAAATAAGACCATAGGAAGAGAGACGGGTATCTAATTTCTCATTCCACATTACACATTTCACACTGTTTTGAGCTGCGCTCAAAACAATTCATCTACTTTCGTTTTCGCAAGCACGCGGTTATAGATAATCCGCTTACCCAGTCGACCGTCTGTAGCACATACGTGGTCTTTGGGCGGCTTCAGAACAGATGTCACCAAATGGGCAGCCACCGTTTCTGCATGCACCGGGCGCACATATGCCGGAATCCACTCCGGATGTTTCCCGATTGTCTTTTGCAACAACCCTTCAAAAAAACGTTTATCCTTGTGTTGTCCGAGCAATAGCGAAGGACGCACCAATGTCAGCGTTTCAAAGCCCATCATGTCCAAGCCTTCTTCCAGTTGTCCCTTTAGGCGATTGTAGAAGTACGGCGAATGACTGTCGGCACCCATGGCACTTACACACAAGAAATTTTTCACTCCAGCCTTCTTGGCAATAGCAGCAAGTTTCAACGGGAGTTTCAAATCAATCTTTTCTTGGGCGACCTTGCTCCCCGCCTGCTTTCGAGTGGTTCCTAGGCAACACACCACGGCATCGCAGCCCACAAAGCCCGCGTAGAAAAACAGGCGCATCGCTTCGTTATCTTGTTCAAAATTCACCTGTTTAAAGTCAATCTTGGACGCCCCTTCCAGAATTCCAAGTTCATTCATGTCCGGTATATTCCGAACCGGACAAAAAACTCGCACCACCTGCGGGAGGCGAGCGAGTAATTTTAGAACATTCTTGCCGACTAATCCTGTCGAACCGAGTAAGGCAATTTTCATGTAGGGACTATTCTACGGATTTTCTAATGCCGCAAGGGAATCAATTTTAGCTTGTCTTGCTTCGGTATACATGAAGCCGACATCGTTTCCACGAACAGGATAAACTTCAACCTGATCTTCCGCGTTCAAAACAACCGCAATACCAGACAGATAATTCACCCAGCGTGCGTCCCTATAGAAATTTACAGTCGCTTGCCTATTGCTTGCGTAAACAACCAAAGGTTCCAAAAGGACATCATGAGAAACCAAGACGCTCACGCGCTTCCAGTTAGGCATATTTGCAACGATATTTTCCATCACAAACTGATTTCCCCTTTCAAAGAGATCATAAAAATGAAGATTCAGCGTCTCTACTTGAAATTGTTCTCCAAAAGCATAGGCAGAAATGACTTTCCAGCTACCACCTTTTTTCTTGGCATAGGCATCGAGACTATCTGAAGAAACCGTCAAGAAGTAGCTTCCATTCAACAGTTCCGCTTGCGTCTCCGTTTCATAAGCGGTTTCCCCTCGGCCTTTTGCAATGTTATCGCAGGTTTGACGAGTACGAACAAAATCTGTCGATGCATAATAGAACGATTCATCGCCACCAGCAAGTTTTGCACCAACATTCAACGCTTGAGCTACGCCAGCCTCGGTAAGAGCCGATTCTTGACCAAGTCCCGATTCACGCGCTGCATGACGTAATACAAAAGCAATTCTATAGGTTTCAGGAGCAGCCTTATAGATGTCTCCCACATCGTAGAAACCGTTCGTATCGGCTTCTACAGACAACGTTCTTGCTTCAGCAAATTGCGCGGTCCACGTTACAGATGCCGACGACAAAATTTCGGGATCACCGGATTCCGATGCAGAAGAGAGCGTCTCGGTACCGGCATTCGGATCACCAGGATTTTCTGGATTGCCGGAATCACCCTGATTACTAGAAGTGGGGCTTTCTGCACCTTCTCCAGCAGAAGACGACTCTACAGTTGCCGGATCCGACGGATTTGCCGCATGGCTAGACGATTCATCTCCACAGCCGACCATACAAGCAAACGCAATGGAACAGACAATCGGGAAAGATTTCATAGTCGTTTTAGAAATCAGGTTCATATTTTTTCCTTATAATCGTTTTTCAATCAACAATTTAATTATTTGCACCTAGCAAAGCCCGTAAAAATTTCTAAACTTACTGAAGTAGAATTTTAACCCTAACCCATAGGACTGTCTTATGGCAATATCATTCTAGAAAGCTGAAGAAGTCTCCGTGCTCGGCACCGATGCGGAATCGTTCCGCAAGGCATTTACCGACCACATCCATCACACCCTCGCTCGTAACAGCGCTACCGTGACCGACCACGAAAAGTTCCTGGCCGTTGCTTACGCCGTGCGCGACCGCCTGGTAGACCGCTGGATCAAGACCCAGGAAACTTACTACCAGAAAGACGTGAAGCGCGTCTATTATCTGTCCCTTGAATTTTTGATTGGCCGTACTCTCGGCAACTCCGTTCTGAACCTCGATGTCGAAAGCGCCGTAACAGAAGCTCTCGACGAACTGGGCATGACCCTCGAAGAACTCCGCGAACAGGAAGTGGACGCAGGCCTCGGTAACGGTGGCCTCGGCCGCTTGGCCGCTTGCTTCCTCGACTCCATGGCTACGCTCGAACTCCCGGCGACCGGTATGGGCATCCGCTACGAATACGGTATGTTCAGCCAGAAAATCGTGAACGGTGAACAGGAAGAACAGCCGGACAACTGGCTGCGCCTCACAAACCCGTGGGAAATCGCTCGTCCGTCGAACGAAGTCAAGGTTCCCATGTACGGCTATGTGGTCAGCTGGATGGACGAAAAGGGTAAGCTCCGCAACCGTTGGGAAACCAAGGACTACGTGCTCGCACTCCCCTACGACACTCCGATTCCGGGTTACAAGAACAACACCGTGAACAACCTGCGCCTCTGGAGCGCCAAGTCTACCGACGACTTCGGCCTCAGCTACTTCAACAACGGTGACTATATCGCCGCCGTGCAGGACATGGAACTTTCCGAAACCATTTCCAAGGTGCTCTACCCGAACGACGCCTCCATGAATGGTAAGGAACTGCGCCTCAAGCAGCAGTACTTTCTCTGCTCTGCTTCTCTGCAGGACATCATCCGCCGCTTCAAGAAGCTCCACGAAGGCGAATGGAAGGTGTTCCCCGAAAAGGTCGCCATCCAGTTGAACGACACGCACCCGGCTATCTCTATCGCCGAAATGATGCGCATCTTGCTCGACGAAGAAAACCTGGAATGGGACGAAGCTTGGGATATCGTGACGCACACGTTTGCCTACACGAACCACACCTTGATGCCTGAAGCTCTCGAAAAGTGGCCCGTAAGCTTGTTCGAAAAGCTCCTGCCGCGTCACCTCCAGATTATTTACGAAATCAACGCACGCTTCCTGCGTCAGGTGTCCCTCAAGTGGCCTGGTGACAACGCTCGTCTCGCCCGCATGAGCCTCATCGAAGAAGGCGGCTGCAAGATGGTCCGCATGGCTTACCTCTCCATCGTGGGTTCGTTCGCCGTGAACGGTGTGGCAGCACTCCACTCCGACCTCTTGAAGACGACTCTCTTCAAGGATTTCTACGAACTGTGGCCTGAAAAGTTCAACAACAAGACGAACGGCGTGACGCCGCGTCGCTGGGTCCGCAAGGCTAACCCGGCTATGTCCGAACTCATTTCTTCCAAAATCGGTGAAGGCTGGGTCAAGGACCTCGATGAACTCAAGAAGCTCGAAAAATTTGCAAAGGACGCCAAGTTCCAGAAGGACTTCATGGCTGTCAAGAAGCAGAACAAGGAACGCCTCGCCAAGTACCTGAAGGAAACTCAGGGCGTGGAAGTCGATACCAACACGTTCTTCGACGTGCAGGTCAAGCGTATCCACGAATACAAGCGTCAGCTCCTGAACATTCTGCATGCCATTCACCTGTACATCCAGTTGAAGGACGGCAAGGAAATCATGCCGCGTACTATCATGATCGGTGGTAAGTCCGCTCCGGGTTACTGGATGGCCAAGCAGATTATCCGCCTCGCTAACGCCGTGGCCGCCATCATCGACGCTGATCCGGTTTGCAAGGGCAAGCTCAAGATGGTGTTCCTCGAAAACTACCGCGTGTCTTTCGCCGAAAAGATTATTCCGGCAGCAGACCTCTCCGAACAGATTTCTACCGCAGGCACCGAAGCCTCTGGTACCGGCAACATGAAGTTCGCCCTGAACGGCGCACTCACCATCGGTACGCTCGACGGCGCCAACGTTGAAATGAAGGAAGAAGTCGGCGACGACAACATCTTCATCTTCGGTCTCACCGTTGAAGAAGTAACCGACTTGCTCGCCAAGGGTTACCGTCCGCGCGACTTCTACGAACACGACGACGATCTGCGCCGCGTGATCGACCTGATCGCTTCCGGCTTCTTCAGCCCCGATCGTCCGGACCTGTTCAAGCACATTGCCGACAAGCTTCTCTCCAACGACACCTACCTGCTCTGCGCAGACTTCCGCAGCTACGTGGACATGCAGAAGAAGGTCGCCGAGGAATACTTGGACAAGAAGACCTGGGCAGAAAAGGCAATCCTCAACGTCGCTCGCATGGGCAAGTTCAGCTCCGACCGTACCATCAAGCAGTACGCCGAAGAAATCTGGCACGCCAAGGGCTGCAGCATCAAGCTGTAAGATAATTCGGAATTCAGAATTCGGATTTCAGAATTAAAGACTGCCTGCGAGAAATCGCAGGCTTTCTTTTTATATTTATCGCTGAAAACAAAAAATGGAGATTCCCGCTTTCGCGGGGAAGACAATCAAAATGGAAATCAAGAAGACGAATGCGGCGAGAATCCTGGACCGCCAGAAAATTTCTTACGAATTAATTCCCTACAAGGTCGATGAAAACGATCTCGGCGCGCAACACGTGGCCGACAGCCTCGGCGAAGACATCAATCAAGTTTTCAAGACGATTCTTGTTCACGGCGACAAGATCGGTTACCTCGTATGCGTGGTACCGGGGAATCTCGAAGTAGATTTAAAGGGCGCCGCCAAAGTGAGCGGAAACAAGAAAATCGACACGGTTCCGCTCAAAGACTTAACTCCGCTTACCGGCTACATTCGCGGCGGTTGCAGTCCGCTCGGCCTCAAAAAGAACTTCCCGATTTTCATTCACGAAACCGCGATGCAGTTTCCCTTCATTTACGTGAGCGCCGGCGAACGCGGCTTGCAATTGAAAGTAGCCCCTGCCGATCTTGTGAGGGCGACCCGCGCCACTGTGGGCGTTATCGCGAGAGTTCCGCCTGAAGTACCCGAATAAGCGATTCATATTCAGCCAAGAATGCTTCGTGATTTTGTTTCACGAAATCTAGATTACCTTCTTTGCACGCCATTTCAAGAGCCTTGGCATCTTCTGAGACCTTTTTAGCACCAATCGTAAGAGAGGTGCTTTTTATGGAGTGCACTGTAATACGGTAAAACTCGAAGTCGCCCTTTTCATAGTATTCCTTCAGTTCACCGGTCTTTTCACTCTTTGCAAATTCATCCAGCATTTCCTTATAAAACGCCTGGTCATTCATGCAATAAGCAAGACCCGTAGCGGTATCTAGGCAACTCGACAACTTCGTTTGCAAATTATCCGCAGATTTTTGAACAGGTTCTGTCGGCTTGTCTTCGCCCATTTTTTTGACTAAATCCTTCCGCAAGAATTTTTTGAGAGTCGTCAACAGCACCTCTTCGCGGATAGGTTTTGCAATATAATCAGAGAACCCTTCGTCCATGTAGCCATTTCTGGCATCGGAAACAGCATTCGCCGTAAGCATCACCACTGGTGTAATTGCGTTCGGATTATCCGCCATTTCTTTCATGCGGCGGAAAGCTTCCACACCATCCATCACCGGCATCATGTGGTCCAAAAAAATCACATCGTAACGTTTAGATTGTACAAGTTTTAAAGCCTCGACTCCATTGACGGCAGTATCGATTTGAATTTTGGTTTCTTTAAGGAGACCTGCAAACACCTTCAAATTCATTTGCACGTCATCCGCCACCAAGATTCTAGCCTCAGGAGCTTCAAACCTTTCGTGAGCGGCACCGACGACGTTCACGTGTTCTTTATACAGCTTTTCAAAATCACCAAGAGGTTTTTCGTCGCTCACCTGTTGCCGCAAACGCACCGTAAAAGTAGAGCCCTGCCCATAGGTACTCGCCACCTCGACCGTACCGCCCATCATGTCCAGCAACTGTTTGGTCAAATTCAAGCCGAGGCCCGTTCCTTCAATATTCCTGTTACGTTTTTCATCGAGCCTTACAAAATCATCAAACAGCTTTTCACGATCTTTTTCGCGGATACCGATGCCCGTATCTTTCACCTGTATACAGAATTCAATCCGAAGCGTTGCGTCGCCTTGAATAGGATCAACTTCTACCTTTTCAGACCACACTTTCAAGGTAACAGAGCCTTCATTGGTATACTTGACCGCATTGGACAGCAAGTTGTTTATCACCTGCCTAATACGGACTTCGTCACCGAACAGCGCTCTCGGAATTTCCGGAGAAATGTCCATGACAAGTTCCAGATTTTTATCGTGCGCACGAATGGCCACCATGTTGTAGCAATCATTCAACACCGTAAACACGCTGTAGGTCACGGGCAAAATTTCCATTTTACCCGATTCAATTTTCGAAATATCCAAGATATCGTTAATAATCGAAAGCAGCGTCTGCCCTGCACTTTGAATGTTCAGCGCATAGTCACGCAAGTTTTCGTCTTTGCATTCCTTCAGAAGCATGGAATCCATGCCGAGAATCCCATTAATCGGAGTACGGATTTCATGGCTCATGTTAGCAAGAAAAACGCTCTTCGCCTTGTTCGCACTTTCGGCATTTTCCTTTTCGCGCAACAGTTCCTTGTTTTCTCGGGCTTTCTTTTCCGAAAGAATCACATAAAGCATGGCAATAGTGAACATGAATATCAAAAGGCCAAACACCCAGATAATCAAGAACGAGATACTGTCTTTTTCGGAAGCCACCTCGCTTGCAGGCACCACACCTGTTAAAGTAACCCCCGGCAACTTGAGCTCTGCAATAAAGTAATAATATTCCGCTCCATCGACTTCCAAATGCGTTGCAGCAGAAATGGCCACATTCAAGCCGGTTTTAAGTTTATCGCGAACCGCCATGTAGCCTTGTTCGCCCCACAACAGAGCGGTTCCAAGCGAATCGTTTGATGACTTGACAATAACGCTGTCGTGCATATCGCGGAGGGTCGCAAAACCTTTACCGCCATAGCACAGAACACCGAAATTTCTGACAATTGTTTCGTCCTTATAAATTCGGAACAGCACATACTTGATATTCTTGCCGCTATATACCGGAGCCGAGAACATAAGTCCATGTCCACCGGAATAGCTGATATATCTTGAGCCATGAAACGATTCCGAAACGCCCTTAAAATCCGAAGGTTTGAAATCGCAATCGCCCCCACAGTAAATAATGGTTCCATTCAACGCAATCACGCCATAGTAAAAATTGTCATTCGGATCTCGCAGCGTTTCAAGCATTCTGTCAAGATGCGATAAATTCGCCGACAGTCCCGCCGAAATTCCCGACAAGGATTTCAGTTCAAGATCAAGCCGTTCGCCCGCCGCATTGGCATAGCTTTCGGCCTGGTAAGCAATCTGCTTTTCAACGTAATTCTGAAAAAGGCTTGAAAACTTGACTCGTAGCAAGACTCCCACCAAAAGGAGAATCAACACAAAGAACAGAATTCCTACTAAAGGGCGCACCCCAATTTTTTTTATCATGGTTCAACCGCACCCTTTACAAGCCATTCCATTTCGCCGAGCAAGACCTCGTCGCCAATGGTTTCTCCTTCTTCACAATGGATTTTCCCTGCCGTATCCACAATCTTTCCAGAAAACACATTGTAGCCCGCCTTGATTTTTTCAACGGCGTCTCTTACCAATGTTTTCACGGAGTCGGGAACTTCACTAGAATAGAAAGCGAGTCCCACCGCATCTTTTTCAAGGCCCACCCAGTAATTCATATTGTCGTTATTTTTCTTCTGGATGTAATCCTGAATAAAGTCCCTGTAAATAATGGACCAGTCAATCGCAATAGAGCTCAGCATTTTAGGCGAGAACTTGTTGTTAGGCACATGATTGCCTATGCAGTAGAGTCCGCGTTCTTCTGCGACCTCGATAATAAACGACCGGTCTTGATGGAAAGCAATCAAATCGATACCCGAACTATCGATCAGCTTATTTGCATTCTCCGTTTCGGTTTCGCCGTCATTCCAGGAATCCGTCCAGCGCACATACACTTTCGCCTTAGGATTCACGCTTTGCAAACCCAGGATAAACGCATTCAGGCCCCTATAAACCTGGACATTTTTCATGGCAGCCACATAGCCCACATGATTCGACTTGGTCATAGCCCCCGCCACAATACCCGCCAGGTACCTCGCCTGGTAAATTCGAGCAAAGTAGGCCTTGTAATTGGGAGCACTAAATTCCCAGTTAATACCATAGAACATCACACCTGGATTATTCTCGATGATATCTCTAATCAAAATCGGATAGCTGTAACTAGAAAGAACAATGATCTTGATGCTATCGGCAATCATGGCATTCACCGTATTTGCAAGCGGTCCACGTTCTTCGGGAATGTCAAATATCACAGAAGGTTGCACCGCAAGCGAATCACACGCCGCCTTGATTCCCCTGTAATGAGTTTCGTTCCAGCCGTTGTCTGCTGTATCACTCAAAAGAACGAAACCGACACGAAGGTTGGGAGTTTTTGCCTTTTGGACAGGTTCTCCCGTCTCCACTTTTTGGAACACCATATACAGCAGCACAAAGAAGATGGCCACCGCCGTTAACGCCCCCATGGTAATTTTACTCTTCATCTATCATCACCCCTTTTACGAACCAGTTAAAATGATTGAGCATATCGTTATCGGACATGCTTTCTCCTTCGTTAATGCGAATCGTCTCGGTATTATCTTCGATGGGTCCGTAAAAAACATCAAAAGAACCGTTTTGGATTTTTTCACGTTCCCTTGCAACAAGCGCGATAGCATCCGGACTCACATGCTTTGTAAAGGGAGCCAAATCAACAACGCCCGAGTTGGCCCCGCTCCAGTAATTCTTGCCCACAAACTTTTTCTTAAGCACTTCTAGAATGTGCGGCGTATAAAAATTCTCCCAACGCCATACGGGAGCTGTCAGGAAATGCTCCGGGTACAATTCCGCATTGTCCAAGTTATAGCCGACAAGCCATATTCCCAAAGAATCAGCGATACGCAAGGGTTCCTGACTATCGGTATGCAACGTAAGTACGTCAATGGAATCGTTTGCCAAAAGAGCACGGGTTGCCTTAGAGCAGGCTTTGTCTTCGTTCCAGGATTTTGTCCAGCGGACAATCACTTCGGCTTCAGGATTCGCCTTTTTCACGCCCAAGGTAAAAGCATTGATTCCGCGAATTACTTCGGGAATATCAAAAGACGCCACATAACCAATTCGCCCCGTTTTAGTCTGCATGCCGGCCACAATACCCGAAAGGTAACGCATCTGGTAAATGCGCCCAAAATAAGTTGACATATTCTTAGAGTATTTTACACCGGAAGCATGAAAGAATTTTACATCAGGGTGCTTAACGGCAACTTCTTGCATATAAGGCCCCAACTGGAACGAATTCGCCACAATGATTTTTGCACCGGCAGCAATAAGTCCTTCCACCACCTCTTCAGACGTTTTATTTGCAGGAATATGTTCACGATACATCACATCCAGATTCAGCGCCTTGGCAGTTTTCTGCATACCTTCGTAATGGGACTGTCCCCAGCTACGGTCTTCAATGGAACCGTTCATAATCATCGCGATTTTTGTCTTTTCGCGAGTGATGTCGGTATTTTTCTTTTTCACGTTGAACGTCAGCAATCCTGCTAGAATAACGGCGATAATAATCGCTGGAATAATGTAGACGAGTCGCATATTACGATTCTCCTGAAGCAAGATATTGCGATAGTTTCTCTAATGTCATCTTGTAATCCGACAAACAATTCTTGTGTTGACTACGAATAAAATCTACGTTCCCCTCCTTGCAGGCATATTCCAGAGCCTTGGCCGCCGCAGAAAGCTTTACGGCCCCAATAGTAAGCGACGTACTCTTGAGCGAATGAATAACGATTCGGTAGTTTTCCAAGTCATTCTTTTCAAAGAAATTTTCCAAATCAGCGCTACGGTCATTTTGAACATATTCGGCAAGCATTTCTCGGTAGAACGACTTGTCGTTCATGCAATAACCAAGTCCCGTAGCGGTATCCAGAATTTCCGAAAGAGCATCCATCGGGTGCAACGCCGAACTTGGCGTTTTCTTCTCTTCATCTTCCACTGCGTCAATCAATTCCGGTGGCAAGAGCTTTTTCACCGTCATAAGCAAAACTTCTTCGCGAATGGGCTTGGTAATATAGTCCGTAAAGCCTGCTTGAATGTAGGCATCCTTTGCCCCTACAACCGCATTTGCTGTAAGCATCACCACAGGCGTCTTTTTTATGTCAAAGGATTTTATATCCTTCATGCACTGTAGGGTTTCTATACCATCCATCACGGGCATCATGTGGTCCAAAAGAATCAGGTCGTAATGATTTTCTTCCACAAGATGGAGCGCGTCTTCGCCGTTGGTCGCCGTATCGACTTTGATTTCGGTCTCTTTGAGGAGCCCGCTTACCACTTTCAGGTTCATGGACACGTCATCCACTACCAACAATCTGGCTTTTCTCGCCTTGAACTTCTTGACCGCAGAATTCACCGAAATAAAGTCCTTATGGCGTTCCACAAAGTTGCCTATGACCGCATCACCTTTTACAGGTTGCGGGACATGGACTTCAAATACAGAACCGGATCCATAAACGCTCTTTACCAATACCCGGCCGTCCATCATTTCTACCAGCTTTTTGGTAAGATTCAGTCCAAGGCCCGTTCCTTCAATATTCCTATTGCGATCCAAGTCAATGCGTTCAAAGCTCTGGAACAGTTTACCGCGATCGTCAGAACGGATACCGATACCCGTATCGGCCACAATGATTACAAGTTCAATACGACGGTTATCCTTTTCATCTGGCAGGATCTTAAAATCAACCAGCAAGTCCACCGTTCCAGAAGGCGTATACTTGATGGCATTCGAAAGCAGGTTGTTTATAATCTGACGTAGCCGAACCTCGTCGCCGCTAAGTTGCGAAGGCGTTTTCGGATTGACATTGATATTGAATTCGAGCCCCTTGCTTTGCGCACGCGGATTCGCAACACAATAGCAGTCATTCAGCACGGCAAACAAATCGTAATCCCCGATTAACAGCTCCATCTTGCCCGATTCAATCTTGGTAATGTCCAAGACATCGTTCACTAGCGACAGTAGCGTGTGCCCCGCATTCTGAATATTCTGCGCGTACTCCAGCAAGGCTGCATCCTTGCATTCCTTCAAGAGCATGGTGTTCATACCCAAAATGCCGTTGATAGGCGTACGAATTTCGTGGCTCATATTCGCCAAGAAGAAACTCTTGGCCATATTCGCCGATTCAGCGTTCTTACGGGCTTCCTCCGCTTCGGCCCAAGCCTTGCGGAGTTCATCGGAATGTTGCGCTTCTTTACGCGCGTTATCCAAATTTTCAAGCAGCTTATGGGTACGTTTCGCAATCGTAATGCACAGAAGCGTCATGGCAATCGCTTCAATTAAAAAGCCTGCCGAACGAGAAATCCACCAAAAAGTATCCGAATCAAATTCACCGTGGTTTGCACCAGGCGCCCTGAAATATAGGGATATTACAATCAGTATATAGCTGACAATCGAAATCTTGAGAGTGAACGATGCATTAAAAAACAAGAGGCTTGTGACCATGGCCAAGGCATAAGTCATGTAGACGCCAATGTTTTCGTTAATTGCAAGCATGGCGATAATGCAGCCCATGCCAAGCACGCAGAAATACCTGCGAACTACAAGCGGTGCCTGCAAGTGGTCCACAAAAGTCGGGAGCCACAAAATAAAAAAGGCAATCGCAGTCACTACATTCAATTCATAATAATCAATCTGGAACAAATGAACAACGTTCCCGATATATATCAACGAGAACGAGAACCACAACCAACGCATCACGCGGGTAAGCGTCTGCAAAACCCGTCGGTCATTTTCTTCAAAAATGTCGTTCGATTCCACCACAGGCATCAGTCAACTCCATTAAACAAGCCCATCGTCACGCATTTCGTAGTTTACGTCTTCATCAATCATCTTGAGCATTACATCTGCAAAGTCAGGATCAAATTGCTGGCCGCGCCCCCTCATGATTTCTTCACGAACAGCATTTTGGGAAAGCGCAGAACGGTAGCTGCGGCGGCTAGTCATGGCGTCGTAAGCGTCCGCCACGGCAATAATACGAGCAATCTCGGGAATGTCATAGCCAGCAAGGCCTTCCGGGTACCCTTTACCGTCAAAGCGTTCATGGTGATAGTGAGCACCGATTTCAATATTCGGCATCTCGGTGATGTTCTTTAAAATCTCGACACCAATGCTCGGGTGTTGCTTAATGGTTTCGTATTCGGCATCTGTAAGTCTTGAATTCTTGTTCAAGATATTGTCTGGCACGCCGATTTTTCCGATATCATGCAATAACGCTACGAAGTAGATTTCGTCCTGGAACTCCACAGGCTTGCCTGCCCGGCGGGCAATTTCCTTACTGTACTTGGCCACGCGACTAGAATGACCGTTCGTATAACGGTCCTTGGCATCAATGGCCGACGCTAGCGTCTTTACCACCTGCAGCGAAAGAATCTGAAGCTTGTGACGGCTATCTTCGAGTTCTGCCGTACGGCGATCCACTTCGCTTTCAAGGGAAACCTGCAACTCGCGCAAAGACAGGATTCTCTTGATTCTTTCCAGCACGACCTCGGGAACCAAGGGTTTCTGAATGTAGTCCTGCGCCCCCTCCCTGAACACCCGGACCTCGGTCTCCCGGTCGCTGTCCGCCGTCAGGAACACCACCGGTAAATCATTGCAATGCTTAATCTTACGGATTTCAGTCAACAGCTCAAAGCCGTTCATTTCCGGCATGTGAACATCTAAAAGCGCCAGTGCGGGCTGTTCCTTTGCTAAGTAATCGAGAGCTTCTTTATAGGAATTCGCCAATACGACATTATACGTCGAACTGAGCATATGCTCGGCGAACCTCAAATTCATACGATCGTCATCTACAATCAAGATCGTCTTGTTTTGCGAAACCAACATGTTAATTCCCCTTTACAATAAATATATATTAGGAAAAGGCCCCGTCAAGGGCCTTCTCACTAAAACAATACGAAAAATTGTCTTTTTTATTACAATTAAGGCTGATTAAGGGCTAAATCCTACTTCACCACTACTCTTTGAGACAGGTTAATCCCCTGGCCAACCACCTTCACAAGGTACATACCCTTTGCGGTATCCACCTTGAACTGGTGAGACCCCGATGCAAGAGCGCCCTTGTGCAAAGTTGCCACACGGTGCCCGGTGACATCGAAAAGTTCAGCCGTCACGACGGCAGGACGGGTCATAGACAGGCTCAAAATGTGCCCCTGGCTGCTGATCTTTGGAGACAGCTTTGCATAACTACCAGCGAATGTCGTTGTCTGACTATAAACGTAGTTTTCGTCGAACACAATTTTGATTTCAGGAATCATCTGTTCGGTGTTTTCGTAACCACGCTTAAACGCATCGTATTTGTCGGTGTTGAAGTCGAAGAGCGTGAGGTCGCCCGCCTTGATATCATCGTAGATGACCGTGCCAGTGTAGCCCGCGGCATAGTTTGCGAAAGTGATGCTCAAAGTCTTGTTGCGGTCTGCAAAGCTGGAAATATCGATGGAACAATTGACCTTTTTACCTGCGGGGACCTTGCAGCTTCCATTCGTCTCGGTCCATGTCCAAGCATCGGTAAGCTTAAGAATCAGGTAAATGTCGGCGTCAGACTTTCCATTGTTCTTTGCAGTCCAAGTGAAGGCTGTCGCACCCGAGAGATCCCAGCCGCCCTTGTTCTGGTATTCCACCTGGCCATTGTCCGCACCGTAGGTCACGGCCATCATGCCGTTGCCACCATTGCCGCCTTCAATCGTCACGTCCTTGATCTTGATACTAGCCTCTTCCTTAGCGGCAAGAACCTTCATGGCATCGAGAGCCGGGTCAATCGTGTAGCTGTAACCGCCAAAACTTTCTTCGGTCTTGTCTCCAATGTACTGCCAAGCGAGAGCGCCTGCGTAGCCGCCGTCAAAGGCCTTGCGATAGCAATCTTCGGTAGAAATTTCAGTCTTTGCAGCAAAATTGGATTTGTAGGTATCGCCCTTCCAGCCGCTTGCAGGGAATTCGCCGATAATCATCGGCTTGCTGTCATACTTGTAAGTTGTCGCCATCTGGGCCGCCGTATTCACGAACGGGCTAACGGCATCACCCTGCCAATACGGGTAGTAATGCGTCTGGAAAAAGTCTAGCGTACCATTGGCTTCGCCACCGGCATCGACAAGGGCGGCATCGTTCCAGTACTTCTGATACTTGATGTTCACGCTACCTGTAGAAACCAGAAGGTCCGGGTTCGTCGTATGGATGGCTGCGGCCACCTTGTTCGTGAACTTCTGAATCTTGGCGAGAGACATTTTCTTTGCGGTCCAGCCGTCGCATTCGCTCGTCATGCCTTCGGGTTCGTTAAAGACTTCCCATGTCATGAGCGCCTTGTGATTGCCAATCGCCTTTACAACAGGCAAAAGCACCTTGTCGATAAAAGCCTTGGTGCCTTCATCTTCAAAGAGCAATTCGTTTGCCGTAATGTCGAGCTTTTCGTTTGCATAAATGCCCCACTGGTTCGGTTCCATCAGGTTGTGGCTGAAAAGGCACATCGAAACCATCACGCCGTATTCTTCGGCGATGTCCAAAGCCTTTTTCATGTTAGCGATGGTATTTTCCTTGGGGCCCGTGACCAGGTGCGTGGTCGGATCGATTGTCGGGCTTTGGCTCATATTGTTAAAAAGCCACCAGCGAATAGCGTTACCGCCTGCGGCACGAGTGCCTTCGACAGCCTTGCGCCATGCATTTTCATCGAGCGGACTTGCTCCCACATCGGAGTTGTAGTCGCTCCAGGCGAGGTTCGTACCCGAGAAGAAAATCTTCTTGCCGTTGTACATGAGGTCTGTACCACTTACGGTGAGACCCGGGGCGGCGAAAGCGGCGGCGCCACCAAACAGCGCGGCCGCGCAAAGCAATTTAATTGATTTCATAGGAACATCCCTTTTTTAACAACCTTATCTATAAAATAAATTAAAACACGCCTGTTTTTAATAAAAACAGAAAAACATAGCAACGAACCTTAAAATTTGGCGAAAATGAGGCGATTTTAGACAATCCAGCCACCGCCAAGCACCATATCGCCATCGTAAAACACGGCGCACTGGCCAGGCGTGACCGCAAATTGCGACTGTTCAAAACTGGCGAGTGCGCAACCGTCTGGGAGGATTTTCACCATGCAACGGGTCGGGCGCTGGCGGTAACGGACCATGCCTTCGCATTCGAACGTATCGCCTGCGGCGTAGGCAGCGCCTGTGGCCGGATTAAGCCCATGCCACTCGCAATTCTGAAGGCGTACTTCTCTTGCAGAGACGGCCGACTTGTCGGCGGTCACCAAGATGTCGCCGGTTTCAGGATTCACGCTTTGCACGAAGGCCGGAACGCCCAGCGCAACGCCAAGTCCCTTGCGTTGCCCCACCGTGTAACGGTGGTAACCTTCGTGACTTTTCAAAATCTTGCCATCGGCGGTCACGAAGTTTCCTGGGCGAGTCATGGCGCCGAAACGTTCCTGCAAGAAATTCGTGTAATCGTTTCCGTAAATATCAAAGCAGATATCCTGGCTATCGCTGGCGCTTGCATTTTCAAATCCATACTTCGCTGCAATGGCACGCACTTCGGGCTTTTCCATATCGCCCAGCGGGGTTATCACGTGCGCCATGGCAGAATCGGGCACACCGAACAAGAAATAGCTCTGGTCCTTGGCGCGGTCCTTCCCCTTGAAAAGCCTACGCACGCCACCGACCTCCTTCACGTTCACATAGTGACCTGTAGAAAGGAAGTCTGCGCCGTGCTCCAATGCAAAATCAAGCATCCAGCCAAACTTCACATAGCGATTGCAATAGCAGCAAGGGTTCGGCGTACGGGCCCCTGCGAAATCATCGTGACAGCGTCTAAGCACACGGTCCGTGAACGCATCGTCACACACCGCCACAAAATGCTCAATGCCAAGCTTGTTCGCCACCGCACGGGCCCGCAAAACGCTTTCATCTTTTTCAGGATCGTAGGGATTCGCCAAAGGCGGCAACACTCGCAGCGTTACTCCGAACACGGCGTAACCCTGCTCCAAAAGCATCAGTGCGGCCACCGACGAATCGACACCGCCACTCATACCTACTGCAACACGCTTCTTAGTCATAATAAATTCAGAGTTCAGATTTCAGAGTTCGGAGTTTTTGGTTAGGCGGCTTCGCCGCGATTATTTCAATTCATAATTCTGAATTCCGAATTCTGAATCAATCAAACCTCAGCATCAACGCAATTTCAAATTGCAGAATCTGGCGCAAGTGCGGCGTCTCGTCATCCAGCTTTTCATGAATCTGGCGGTATTCAATGTAGCTGCTCATAGACGCAATCTTGTTGAACTGATAGCCGGCACTCGGGCGTACGAACCATTCATGCGTGCGCGACGGCACCGTGCGATCGACCAATTCCAATTTCGGACTATAGACCCTATCGGGCAAATCCGCATGCAAGCCGTCATCAAACTTCCATTGTTCAAAGATACCGTCGGTTCCGCTTTCCTTGTTCCACTTGTCGTAACCTTCCACCGGATCATATTCCTTACGGATGGTCTTCTTGTAGTCGTAACCGGCTGTAAACTTGAGGTCGATGGAATTCTTGAACTTGAAGAACCACTTGAAGAACTTCACGGCCTTATCGAGCTTTAGCGGGTAGGTAATGGTAAAGTCATCGCCAATATTGAACATGAAGTCATTGTACAGTGACGTATGAATCCAGGGAATTTCCCAGAAGTAATCCGAGGTATCGCGGATACTGCCCGAAGAATCGGGCCATGACGTAATGCCGATAACTTCTTCCTTGGGGCGACGGTCCGTATTTTCAATCTTCATGCGCACGCTGTTTTCGATGCGCATATTATTCTGCAGCAAGAAGGTGATTCGAACGAGCGGATTGAAATTCAGGCTCTGGGACCAGGAATCTTCGGCGCTCTGGAACGGATGAACCGTCGTGGTATAGGCGTAATCAAACCGATGGTAAGTAGACACACTACGGAAGCTGTTCAAGAAAGAAACTCTCTGGGCAAAGTTCGGCACCGTCACGCCCACACCAATCTTCGGCCACACCGTCGTGGTATCGATATACATCGGGTATTCTCTGGACTGGGAGAAGTCTTCCTTCCATTGCAAGTCACCCGTTACGCCAATGTCCCAAATCGGGAGCGTAATGCCCGAACCCACCTGGAACTGGCGAGATACTGAATGCCTAAAGTTACCTTGGTAAACAACCGTATCAACATGGTGGTTTCTATACTGGGCAAAGCGCAGATAATCGTCGCGATGATCCAGTCCCATGTCGCCAGTGACAATGTTATAGAATCCTCGGTTACGGTAACCGTTACCCAGGCCAAGGCCGTACAAGTAATACTGCAGCGGTGTCACACCCTGGTCTTCATACAGCTGTGCCAAGGTAAAGTTTTCGCCCACGGTGTTGGTACTTGCGGTCCAGTTAAAGCGGACTTCGCGCCACTTGACCTTGTCAAAGGCACTGGCCACCGGGTTTTCCTTGCCAAAGCTTCGTGCCAAATCAAGCACCTTCAAAGACGGCGAGAATTCAAATCGGTTCGTCTGCGAAATCGTCCAATAATTTTTCTCCAGGGTGGTTTCATCCATAAAATCAAAATCATCGGGAATGGTCTTCTGCTGGTTGAAATCAGAACTGAAGTTAGCGCTGAAGGGCAAGAACGGAATCAGACGCGGATTGAACCCGATCTTGAACTGTTGCGAACGGGCACGTTCATTACGCAAAATACCGTAAGCACGACCATATTCCCTGCTACCTACGCTATCCACCTTGTAGAACACCGTAGTATCGTACTTGATTTCGTAAGATTCTGGATTCTGCATATCAATAGCAAAGGTATCGCCATTTTCCTTAATACGCGGAATGGTGTCATAAGGAATAGCCACGATACTGTCGCCCGATATATAGACGCGGCGGTCCGTATGGTCGTAATCAAAGATATAGTCGCTTGCAAAAAGTCCACCATCCCTTGTGGTAAAGAAGTTCTTTTTCACAAAGGCTTCGCGATCGCCACCGCCGTACATATCACGCTTGATATTCAACGAATAGTTCGTCGAAAGGAACGAGAAGATGTTCCAGCGCATATTCAGTTTGTGGTTCAATTCCGTGGTATAGGTCACAACCTTATCGACCTGCGGATCCACATAATCCGGATCACGGCTCTGGTTCACATAGCGCACATAGTTCAAGTCGAAAATCGTAAGGTCGAAGGTCTGGGGCCACGGTTCAAATTCAGTCTTCGAAATAGGCTTCAGCCATTCATACTTCGAAAGGCCATCGAGAGGTCTGAACTTGAACATGCTGAAGGTACCCAGCTTATATTCAATCACCGTATGGTACGAATAAGTAGAGTCTGCAGAGGTCGTGGACCTGCCTTCGGATTCATTGTAGGAATAGCTAAATGCCGGGCGGTCAAGGAATATCTGCGACATCACCTCGCCAAGCTTAGAATCGTGGGCGTGGTAATCTTTACGATAGCTGATACCAAAGGACTTGTCACGCACATAAGTCTGGTAACCCTTGGACTCCGCATTGTCACGCAGGCCCTGTTCTTCCTTATCGGAGCTCACTTCCAGCTTGTTCTGGAACATGTCACCCGTAAGGTCAACAAAGCTGCTCCTTTTAAGCATCATGTCGTCGGTGGGCTTCATGTAGGGGCGCTTCGTCGAGCTATGGTAACCCAAAGAAAGGGGTATATGGAATCCGGCACTATCATTTAAGAACTTGTTCAAGTTCATGGTAAAGTCGCTAGCCACATCGAGCTGGGAAGCAGCCACAGATGTTTTCGGCTTCGGCGAACCATTGGAAGTAGAGAGGGTCGCAAAGTTTCCGTCCTGGTAACGAACCGTTCCCGAAAGCGAAATAAAGTCGGCAAAGTTCACCTGGGCGCCCGTACGGGCCGCATAGCCCCATTCCGTATCCATGTCAGAAAGGCGCAAGTCGTCGAGCCAGAAGGTACCGGAATCCAGTTCATCCTTAGAAGCACCGGAATCGGCAATAACCACAAAGCGCATCCAGTCGATACTGGTAATCGACGGGTTACCCACCAACTTCAACTTTTCTTCGCGATCGCCGCCCAAGTCTTTTTCAACAGCGCTCAAATAGGGCGGACGACGGCCACGCTTGAGGTCCGAAAAGTCAGTCACATCCATAGCGAAAGCGTTAGCGAGCCAGTTGCGTTCATGGCAATCCTGGGGGCGTTCCTTATCTTTGCAAGGAGTGTTAACCGGGCGGAAGCTCCATTCGTAGTAATCGCTGGAACCTTCCAGGGATCCCTCACCGAACTGAATAGCAAAGCGTACCGGAGACTTGTTTACACCCTTCTGCGCCTCGTAATGGATTTCCATCTTAAGGGAACGGTAACTCGAAAAATCCTTCACATCGGTTTCGAAGATACGGGTAACGCCCACTTCCTGCCCAGGATTCATACCATGGTAATTAAGGACCAAGGCCGTTTCCTTAAGCGGGGCGTTAGAATCAGAATCACGTTCCGTACGGGTATTCGGCGACTTATGATACTTGTTCGCATCTTCGCGGTTGTTAATCGTCTTTACGCTAATGTAAGTCGTATCGCGAGCCACCACATTCTCAGAAGCCTTTGTTTCAATTCCGTTCACTTCGACAATCTGCGAATTCTCCGTAGAGCTGGTCCTATACAGGTCTGCCACAGTCGTTTCTTCCCAGGCGTTTCCAACCACGGCAAGGTTTACAATCTGCACCTTCGCTTCGGCGACTCCGTTATTCAGCTTGCCCAACCAAAGCCTACTGAACTGAGCTTCCGAAAGAATTGTCAAGTAGTCATTCGTAGAAGGAGAAATAATCGTATCGTACTGGTACAGCGGAATGCGCCATCTGCGCCAGCCATTTCTCAATTCCTCAAAGTTCATCTTGCTGGTATCAGACAAGTCGATACGGTAACGGACAAAGCTGATATCCAGATCCAAGGATCCGTTCTTGTTGATATCTTCAGTATCGTAGGTACGTTCGCCGGAGTTGTTTTCCGTTCCATTAATCTGTCTGGGCGGATCACTTTCATCTTCCAGGTCGTCGTCATAGTCATCACGGGCGATATCGCTTGTAGAAGCATCTACATTGCCCATGCGCAAGCTAAGCTCCTTTCCTTTACAGGGGCTGGTGCGGCAATCCCACACCGAGTCAAATTCATCGTTACCCGTCAAGCCGTCGAGACCCTTATCATGAAGCGCCGTCGTGGATCCAAGATCATTTTCACCATTGTATTGGCCATTAGGTGCAGTACCGTTAATAGAAAGGTCTTCGCTGACAAGCCCCAAATCCAAGTAGAGCGAGCCCACGTTTCCACGTGCCACCACTTCGATGTACTTCATGTCACTCAGGTCATGGTAATACTCGCTGTTCGGACGCATCACGCCACCCCAAGAATTACCCGACAAATTGTCATTTGCACGCAGAGTCATCTTGAGCACAGTCAAATGCTGATTGTCCACATCGGAATTTCCGACCGGCGTATAAATATTCTTGTACAGTTCGGTATTGTTGCTATGCCAAATGAATTCGCCCTTGTGCCTATAGTCCAAATTTTCGATATAAGTCAAGGCATTCATATCCCCACCATCCGCAGATGGTTCCACACCGCCCGGAGGCGAAGCCTGGTACCAGGAAAGACGAGAAAGGGGATAAGTCAATCCAGAAGTGGTCGCTTCAAAATCTTCAACAAGGGCAGACTGTTCATCACTGGTATTTGCATTATGGCGGCTTGCCGCAAATTCAGCTTCGTAACGCCAGCTGGACTGAGCCGTCGTGTTAATGCCAGGAATCAAGTTCACCAGTTCGGTCAATGCCGGCACCGTATCCTGCAAGCGCAGGTTCATGCCCCACAGCACGCTGGAGTAAGGTTCGTTACCCAAAGTCGGAGTCTTGGCCGTTGTGCTCTGGCTTTTGTAAAGGGCGGTAATACCGAACACGGAACCCGCACCCATACCGTACAGATCCAGCGGGAGTTCGGCGCGGGCGCCAAGCAACAGCTTGTTGTCGATTTCGAACAGGGGTTCGCATTCGTAAGTGACCTTGATTTCTTTATTCGGGTCAAGGGCACGTTCGCTCAAAAGTTCAATCTGGCCCAGTTCATAGTTGACTTCGTAGTCGGTGCCACGGATAAGGGTTGTCGAGCCTGCCGTCACCTTTTCAGTACCCGGCGAAATATCCATACAGGAGCTACCGCTCACAGAGTAGCTGGAACTCGGGTCACGGACACTCAAGGTAGAGCTGCGACGCTTACCCACCGATTCGAAATAGAAACGGTTCGTGTAGCGAGAAAGGTTGTAGACCGGAAGCGTATAGAGTTGCGCCATCGCGGCAGAAGAGTCCAAGTTACGCAACGGTTCCAAGCAGTTCTGACGAGCCAATTCATCTTTGTTGGTTTTACCGGCATAAACGTCGTCACTGTTCGGTTTACAAGGCAGCCACATTTCACCTGTGTAGTTACCCGAGGCATCCTTCTTAAAGATGGTAGCATCATTTACAAGCGGAGTCCCCGTAGTGGTATCTACAAGTCCAAGTTTCTTGAGGAAGTCCCCTGCAATTCCGGACTTGTTTTTCATGCGCAGCACAAAGTTCGAAGAACTTGCATCCGAAATGCCGATGGAATACACGTTACGCAACATCAGCTTGTCAATATCCACCAGTTCAGAAAGGGTTGCATCCCACTGGATAAGCGAAATCGTATCGCCTTTCTTCACAGACGACTTTCCGCGGCTTTCAGACCAGCTCGCAGCAAGCAAGGTATTACGGCTAATGCCATTCACCTTGACAACGCCCATCTTGTCATCGTATTCAAATTCAGTTATTTCTGACAGACGTTCCACTTTCTTGACGACAGGTTTTCCTTTGGGCGTCACGTACTTGACATACACATCCTCAATGACCTGATCTTTCGAGTTTGTTGCACCGCGCTTGAAGAGTTTCAAGTCCGTCGCCTTGTAAGTCTTGGATCTTTTACCAGTCTGCGAAACTTCTCTAACGTAATCATCTCTTGCGGCATTGTTCAAGAAGTAATAACGGTAAGCAACGAACTGCTTATCCAGAATCTGAAATTCCGTAGTCGATTCATTGGCCTTCAGGCTGTATTCTTCTTGGTCGCCACCATCCTGCGAGGCAATGGTCGTAAGGCGCCAGTCGCCAAGTTTCCAGTCTGCCTTGATACCGAACAAGCCCTGGTGGTTCTCGGAGTAACCCGTGAGTTCCGTACCGGTCAAGGCAAGGTTTGTAGTACCGGCTTCTACGCGTTGCAGAATGTAGTCTTCAAATTCATCCTTGTAAGATTCCTCGTAAACCACACGCACCTGGTTGCGGGCCCCCAGGCCTTCTTCCACGTTGTTGATTTCGACCGTGATGTAAGGACCGATTTTACCCTTCACCATAAAGTTCGGCGTGTAGTTCAGCGTCGGGCTCGGCCACAAACTCGTGTTGGTGCTACCCTCGGCATCGTCCTTTTCGCCGTAGCCCTTCAAGCGAATGTCCATGGTACCCTGGAGCATCAGTTTCGGCTTGTCCAGACCAAAGTCGCGCATCCAAGCAGGCATCGTCACCGGTATGGTAATATCAAATACCGAACCGGTCTCGGGAGTCTCGTAACCGTCGTTCGCCTTACCCACCAAGTCGTTCAGCCACAGACTCTTTTGTCCAATGCTGTACATGTCCGACACGTAGTCCGCCAGTTCGGGGTAATGCGCCGTCCACAAGGTGGTTGTATCGCGCGAAACGGAGTTCACGCGTTTTTCACTCACATCCATTTCACGGGTCGAAACATCGATATCGTGACTAAAGACCTGCCCCTTGCTGGTACTCATAAGCGTAGGCGAAGAGCCTATGCCGCCAAAAGGCAAAAGTCCATTAAGCGGGGTTACCGACGGAGGGAGCGAAATGTACTGGTAAGTCGGTTGCCATTCGGTCTCTGCCGGGTCCGGTTCAGACGTTTCGGCATCGCTTGCAGACACAACCGAAACAGAGTCGCTCTGGGACCAGGCGATTCCTACGGCAAGGGCGATAGTCGCCACCGGCCACAAGCGTTTTAGACCTTCAAAAAACACAATTATCTTCTATACAGGTTTCCATAAAATACTGAATTTGCACATTGCAAAACCACTTAGAATATGGATTTTTCCTGCAATTTGTGCGAAAATAGAAAAATTTTAAGCCCAAAGGGGCTATTGCATAGAGTAAATTCATTCTTTTGCGGGAGGGGACCAAGCTCGGAGTTGACGCCTATGGCGTCCGCGGCTGCATTCGGTCATATAGGCTAGTAAACTAGCCTATGCGACACTCATTTGCACGCTTTTGCGAAGGTTTATTCGTGAGCAAAAAGTCCCCGGGTGTTAACCGGGGACGTTTGCGAGAGCGAGCGCTCATGGTACGTACTTGTACGATTGGGTGCGAGCGGTCTCTATTTTCTACTACAGAGGTATATTTGCGTGCTTCTTGGCGTGGCGCTTCTGTTCCTTGGTCTTCAAGGCATCGAAAGCGGTCACAAGGCGCTTGCGCACATCAGCCGGACGAATCACTTCGTCAACCACACCCATAGAGGCGGCAACGTAGGGGTTCATCAGTTCTTCTTCGTACTTGGCGATGCACTGAGCGCGAGCAGCCACCGGATCCGGGGCAGCAGCGATTTCCTTCTTGTTGATGATTTCAACAGCTCCTTCGGCACCCATCACGGCCACCTGAGCAATCGGGAGAGCGAACACGTAGTCGGCACCCACGTCCTTGCTGTTCATGGCAATGTATGCACCACCGAAAGCCTTACGCAGAATGAGCGTCACCTTCGGCACGGTAGCTTCGGCAAAGGCATACAGGAGCTTTGCACCGTGGCGGATAATGCCCGAGTATTCCTGCTTGGAACCCGGCATGTAACCCGGAACGTCCACGAGGGCGAGCAGCGGAATGTTGAACGCATCGCAGAAACGCACGAAGCGGCCAGCCTTATCGGAACCGTCCACGTCCAAGGAACCGGCAAGCACCTTCGGCTGGTTAGCAACGATACCGATTGCTTCACCATTCAGGCGTGCAAAGCCAATCACCACGTTCTTGCCCCAGTCGCTCTGCACTTCAAAGAAGCTGTCAGCATCGGCAAAGGCGGCAATCACGGACTTCACATCGTAAGCCTGCTTGTAGTTATCGGGAACAATGTCCTGAATAGAAGCGCTGTTGTCGAAAGTAGCGGCTTCGGCGCTCTCGGCCTTGCCCGGGAAAAGCTTCTTGAAAATACCGGCAAAGCCTTCGTCATTCTTGGCAGCTTCGGCAAGCTTGCAGTTGCAAGAAGCATCCTTGCGGTTGCTCTGCGGCAAGTAGCTCAGGAGCTTGCGAACACCTTCGAGGCACTTCTGGTCATCTTCGTACATGAAGTGTGCCACACCGGACTTAGCCATATGCACCGGAGCACCACCGAGTTCAGCGGCGGTAATGTTTTCGCCCATCACCTGCTTCACCACAGCCGGGCCGGTAAGGAACATCTGGCTCGTGTTCTGGGTCATGAAAATAAAGTCACTCAAAGCCGGAGAGTAGCAGGCGCCACCAGCGCAGGGGCCCATAATCACGGCAATCTGCGGAATCACGCCAGAAGCCCACACGTTACGGGCCATGATGGCGCTATAACCGGCGAGAGAGAACACGCCTTCGTCGATACGAGCTCCACCGCTATCGTTCATGGCGACAAAAGGAGCACCGGCTTCGACAGCCATATCCATCACGCGGCAAATCTTTTCGGCATGGCACTGGCCCAAGGAGCCGCCACCCACCGTAAAGTCCTGAGAAGAAGCAAACACCAGGCGACCATTCACCTTGCCGTAGCCAGTCACAACGCCATCACCCAAGACGACCTTGCTTTCCTTGAGCACGCGATTGCTCGACTTGCGAAGCGCACCGACTTCTACAAAAGTACCTGCATCAAACAGCATTTCCATACGTTCGCGGGCAGTAGCCTTGCCGGACTGGTGCTGTTTTGCAACACGAGCTTCACCACCTGCAGCCTGAGCCTGGCTCAGGTAGTTTTCAAGCTTCGCCATATGTTTTTCGTTCCACATAATGTAAAGAACTCCTTAACTGTAAGATTTTCGTAGCCAAAATTAGAAAATGGCGCCGAGAAAGTCAACGCCAATTGTTTCTTTTCGTTTAAATAAGCAAGATAGAAGAAGTTTGTATTTATGGCCAGAATCGGCCAATATAACGGCGCGGTTGTCGTGAGAACAAAAACCGCTTTTCGTGAGACAAAATTTAAATGAATTACAAAACCGATTGAACGGTTATTGAGGTTTCCTTGAATCGGCTATAAATTTACGAATTTTACTGGTCCCATTCAAGTGCTTAAACATGCCTTCGTAACTATTGATTCTTGACTCCTGTTTAGCCTGGTCGTTGTC
>JAFZOV010000112.1 GCA_017550445.1 Fibrobacter sp. | reverse complement strand
GTAGCCGGGTGGCTAGGGCCCACGTTCAAGGGCATCAAGCTCAGTCTTTCGCCATTAGGATCCAGTACGATCATTCTTTGATACTCCCTTCCAAAAATTCGTTGTCGTTGGTCCCGACTTCCTTGCTACGCTGGACAACCCGGTAACCGAGGGTTTCCAGGCGCTTTTCGAGGGCCGGGAGAAGGTAGTCGTTGGTGGAGAGCCACTGGCGCTTCTGAGCAGGGTAATCCTTGCGGAGCGGGTGACCCACGAATTCCACGTGGTTCAACAAGCGGCGGAGGTCCGGATGGCCCGTGAACACGATACCAAACTGGTCAAACACTTCGCGTTCGTACCAGTTGGCGTTCGCATACAGGTCGCTGATAGTCGGGACCTTCAGGTCGGCCTCCCCGACCAGCACCTTGAGACGGACACGCACACCGGGGTTAACGGTGCTCTTGAACGCATAAGAAATGCCGAAACGCGGGCCCTCGTGGTTCGGGTAGGTCTGGTAGTCAATGCCGGCAATATCCACGAGCATATCCATGAGGATGGAGGCATCGCCCTTCAAGAATTCAACGGCATTGTGCAAATATTCAGCAGGCACGACCACAGCGGCATCCCACTTGGCCTGCGCGTCAAGCTTCCCGCCGAACTTCTCCGCGAGGAGCGACGCAATCTTTTCTGTCAGTTCCTTAGATTCCATCTTCTACTCCTTCCAGAACTGGGCCTTCTTCACAAGGTTCTGTTCCTTTTCCACAACAAAATCCTTGATTTCGGCCACTTTCTCTTGGGCGAATTCCTGAGCCTGGGCCTTGGCCTCGGCGGTCTTCGCCTTGATCATCTCGATCTGGTCCTTCACGCGCTCGGCGCGCTGCTTCATGTAAGATTCATCCTTGATCTTCTTCTGCAGGTCAAACATCGCATCGAAGAACGCTTCGGGGCGAGAGGGGCAACCGCCAATATAGACGTCTACCGGAATAATGTGGTCAATACCGGGGACCGTGCAGTAGCAGTCGTAGAACCCGCCCGAGCAGGCGCAGGCACCCATGGCGATGACCCAGCGGGGTTCAGCCATCTGTTCGTAGATGCGCTTGAGGATCGGGGCCTGCTTGTAGGTAATAGTACCCGCAACAAGCAGCACGTCGGACTGACGCGGCGTAAAACGCACGTATTCTGAACCGATACGGGAAAGGTCGTAACGGCCCACTTCCGTACTCATGAATTCGATGGCACAACATGCCGTACCGTAAGGGAACGGCCACAGAGAATTGGTCCTGCCCCAATTGACTAAAAAGTCCAGGGAGGACGTTATGATACTCGGCTTTTCTGCCTCAGCTGTCATAGAGGTTACCTCATAAAATGCGCGAAAAAAATAGTAAAATCGTCATATATGGGGGTCGCTCTGGGCCATTTGGAGCATACCGGCAGACCCCCGAAAAACAGGTCAAAAACGCCATAAAAGCAAGAATATCAAGGAGTTACGGGCTTTACGGTTCTTTGTGGACCAGGCCCCGCCGTACGTTCTCAAAAAAATTCTCACTTTTAAAGGAAATTATATATATTTAGAGCGTGAACCGCTTTCTAGACATATACCAATTTACGCACTTCCGCAAGTTCCTGGAAGAATACCAGGCGGCCCGCGCCCAGGCGGAGCCGAGTTTCACGCGTACCGAAATCTGCAACCTGCTGGGCATGGAAAAGAGCCGCAGCTACTTCGCCGACGTGCTCCGGGGCAAAAAGGTAAGCCCCCGCATGGTGGCCAAGTTCATCGAGATCCTCGAACTCGACAAGAAAGAAGCCAAGTACTTCGAGACGATGGTGCAACTCGACCAGGCAAAGAACGATGCCGTGCGCAACTCCGCCATGCAGGAACTGCTGAAACTGCACCCGAACCCGCAGCATATTCTGAACGAGGACGCCTACGAGTATTACAGCCGCTGGTACCACAGCGCGCTCTTCGCCATCCTCGACGCGATGGACGTGGGCGACGACATGGCTCCCGTGCAAAAGCGCATTTTCCCGAAGGTCCCGCTCGGAAAACTGAAGGACTCGCTTGCCCTGCTGGAACGGCTCGGGCTTGCGCGCAAGAACGAGAACGGGTTCTGGAAGCCGACCCGCGAAAGCATCAGCAGCGGGCCGTACAACAACGCGGAACTCATCAAGCAGTACCAGCTGCAGTGCTTCGAACTCTCAAAGCAGGCACTCATCACGCCGCCCAAGAAGCCGACCGTAATGAGCACGCTCACGTTCAGCATCTCGAGCGAAGCATACAAGCAACTCGAAGCGGAACTGCAGGAATTCAAGGCAAAGGCACGCCGCATTATCGGCGAAGACAAAGAGAAGGCGGATGGCGTTTACCAGATGAACATCCATCTGTTCTCAAATTTGGAGTGAAATGTCATCCCGGACTCGTTCCGGGATCACCGTTACAAAGTTTTTTTCTAGGGATGTTATGATAAAAGGACGCACAAAAAACATTTTATTCCTGGCAATGGTGACACTGCTCGCGCTCTTCGCCGCGTGCAGCAACGGCACGGACACCGCGGGCGTCATCAGCGAAACGGAATCGGGCAAGACCATTGCGGGCCTCATCACCGACACCGAAGGCAAGCCCCTCGCAAGGGCACGCGTGTACCTGACGGGTGTCGACACGGTAACCTACCATACCTACGTGATGGATTCCGCCGAAACCGCAGACGACGGCGCGTTCACCATGTTCTCTGCAGGCGACCACCACCACTTCCGCGTTCTTGCCAAGGCCATACCGGAAACTGACACGCTGCTCGGCTTCAAGGACTACTACAATTCCACCTGGGATACGGATTGGCCCGACACCGTCCACTTTGAAATCGAAGTGGGCTCACCCGCAGTCGTCCAGCTCTATCTGCAGGGATCCTTCAGCGAAATCGATTCCGTCTGCTTCCACGGCACGTTTGTCTGTGCGGCTCCTTCCGAGGAAGAACTTGGTGACGGGCGCATGACCATCCGTAACATGCCCGCGGGGCAAATCGGCAAGTACACCGTCTGGAGGAACGACACTGCCAGCACGTCGCCGTTTGTGGACGACCCCAAGAGCGTCCGCCCCGGAGATACGCTTTACTGGTCCGGGATTGTGGCCCTGTGGGGAACCTCCGTCGAGGCCGTGAACATCTCGATTCCTGAAAAAGCAAAGGCCATTCTGGATTCCGCGGGCCTGGACGCGACATTGAACAACCTCATTGTCCCGGTTTACGCGCCCAAGGACAAGGAATTCAACTTGTTCATCGACGGATGGGGCAGCACTATAGACCTCTTCACCGCAGAGCAGGACAAGTCCACCGGAAAATACTGGGCGATGTTCGATTCCGTCAATGCAAAAGAACAGGAAGCGCACTGGCTCTTGACCCAGTACGAATACCCCTACAAGCAGAGCACCAACATCAGACAGCTCTATTCCGAAATCGAACCCGGTACAACATTCTTCGACACGAATTTCGTTCTCCATACGCCCAGCTTCGCGGTGAGTTTCTGGATCGAAAAGAACGGCGAGAAAGCAGACTCTGCCGATAGCGCGGATTCCCGCATCAAGGTATTCTCCGCCGGCACCGACACGCTCGGTTTCGAAATCGCCCAATGCGAAAAAGACGCGCAGTTCATCTGCACCACTATCCGTAGCGGCATCGATTCCGCATCGGCCGAGAGCGACGTCTTTGGCAAGGCTAAAGCGCTTGACGGAGCACGCCACCATGTTTCTCTCGTCATTCACGAGAAGCACCTGACCATCGCAATCGACGGCGAGACCATCCGCGATACAGATTTGAAACTGGCCGAGAATTTCGCCAGGGACCTCCGCCACATTCAGGTGGGCGACGAACGCCTGGAAGACTTTATCGTCTACCACTTCGACGACAGCATCCGCAAGGAAGGCGACAAGAACTGGGACCGCCTCAAGGCATGGCTCATGGCGTTCTACGAACTGCAAAAGTAACGCATTTAATAAACGACAAAGACCCGGGATTTTTCCCGGGTCTTTTGCTATATGCTGGAGAGGTTTACTTCACCTGCACGCGGAGGTTCGTACCCACGCCGCGCACCAGGTAAATGCCGCTTGCATAGCCCGCCTGCCTGAGCGTTTCGGTGAGGTTCACGCCCTTGCCGTTCTCGATAAACCCGAGGTAGCGACCGTTGGCGCTGAACACCTTGAGCGTGCGGGCTGTATTGGCCCTGAAATTCACGAAGTATTCCGGAACCTTGCGGACGCCGGTAAGGCCGTCTTGCGTGAGCGCAAACTGGATCCAGTCGAGGTTCACGTAGCTGCCAGTAAACAGCACGCGCAGAACGTGGTCGCCCTTTGCAATTTCGGAGGTTTCGCCTTCCACAAAGCCGTAAGTGTTCCAGTCTTCGCCCTGGGGCACCGCAATGGTATCGGTAACAGCCTTGCCGTCAATGAACAGCACAAAGCTTCCGCCCTCGAGCCCGGTCGCGACATTCGCGCGGAACACGTACTTGCTCGCATTGACCGCGTTGATGGAGTATTCCACCCACTCGCCGGTCTGCGTGTAACCGATGGCGTAGCCCTCGCAATCCTGAGTATTGAGCGTGTCGGAGCAACCAAAGCCCACCACGTCAACGCCGTCTTCGCGGTACACGTTGCCCTCGTTCACAAAGTCCTTGTCGCTGAACGAAACGCTCTGGCCGCCCACGTCGTAATCTTCGGCTTCAATGCGGCCCGGGATAGTCACCACGGCCTTGAAGGCTTCCTGCGAGACCGTGTTGCTGAAGTCAGCCAGCGGGATTTCCTTGATATCGCGGATATAACGGAATTCCTTTTCAATGCCGGCATTGTTCACAACGTTATCGCTGTAATAGTTACCGTCCTGCTGTATAGTATTCTGACCGGCCTGGTTCTGGCCCACGCCCGAAGGAGAATTCTTGAATACGTTTTCCTTCACGGTAAAGCCACTGGAGCCTTCATCCAAATAGATGGGCACGTTCCAGTAGTCAGCCCACTTGGAAGTTCCGTTATCGTGGATATAGTTATGCTGGATTTCGCTACCGGTACCCTGATTAGAGAGCGTGTAGATGGGACCGGAGTCGCAAAGCAGGCGGGCAATATGGTGAATTTCGTTCCAGTTCACATGGTTATTGGTCATGGCCGTCTGGCTCTTGGTCCAGCCAAACCCAATGGAAATACCGGAGTAGTATGTGTAAGAGACTTCGTTATGTTCAATCACCACATAACGGGGGTAACCAGCGCCAATGCCCACGGCACCTTGGTGTTCGTTAGTCACGTTGGTGACCAGGTTGTTCTTGACGGTATCGCGGGTGCTGATTTCTTCCTTGTCGCTCGGGTTATAGGCGATATGGATTTCGGTCGTGGAGTCCTGATAGAACTTGCCAAGCATAATGCCCGCAGCACCAATTTCAAAGAAGGCGTTGCCCTGGATCATGTCGTCGTTGGTACCGGAGACAAAATCAAGGCCTGTAGCCGCAATCTGGGTGAAAACGTTACCCTGCACCAAGAAGTGGTGGGCATTTTCTACACGGAATGCCGCATCGGGGCGCCACAGCAAGAACTTGTTACTGTTCAGCTTTTCCCAGTTTCCGCGACTAGGGTCCGCAAGCACGTCCACGTTGAAGTTTGCCGCCTGCAAATCCAAGAAGCCCTCTTCGCTGGGGCGGGTGTAGTTGGAATGGGCAAAGATGAGGCCTTCAAAAGACATGTAGCCCACCTTGTTCTTGGTATCCTTACCCAAGACGCTGAACAAGGTATTGAGGCGGGGGGCTACCACATGGGCCGTAGCCATGTTTTCGCCTTCACGGGCCTTGTAGTAAAGCACGTGTTCCTTTTCGTCCAGGTACCATTCACCCGGAGCATCAATCAAGTCGTAGGAGTTTTCCAGATAGAAAACCTGCTGCTTGGGAGGGTTACTCGCAAAAGCGGTACCGAGCATCGGGTAAGCGCGGTGGAACAGCTTGGTGCGTTCAGGGTCCTTCGGAATAAGTTTTGCCGTACCGCCGTTCACCTGAGCCTTTTCCAAGCGCAAGATGTTTTCGGACCAGGCAATCATCAGGTGGATTTCGACATCTTCAATGTTCTTGATATTCTTGATGTAGTCCGCAGAAACGTCAAAGGCGCGGCCCGTAGAGTCCACCTTCGTAAGGCGAACGAAATCGTGGTCAAAGCCGCCCACGCCCTTTTCATTTGCGGCAATCACGTTGGGGAAGCAAGCGCGAACAGCCTTCCTGCCGTTCACATACAGCTGGCGGAAACGGCCTTCGACACCCTCTGCCTTCCAGATGTTGTTCGCCTCGTCGTGAATGGCCCAGCCGGTAACCTGCATACCGCCGGTAATAATCGGCGACTCGCCATCGGCAGCCTTGTAACGCACGTAGTGGCCGTCCTTGCCGCCATCACGCTCGTCGAACCCGATGGTAGAAGGAAGCACGTAGGTGCCCTCGCGGAGAATCACCTCGATATCGCCCGTCATGGTGCCGTTTATGGCACGCACAGCCTTTTGCGCCTGAGTAATGGTCTTGAAGGGGGTGTCCTTAGAGCCGTCGGCAGCGTCGCTACCGCTCGGAGACACGTAAAAAGTGGCCTGCGTCGCCGCAAAGGCAACGCCGGTCACCGCCAAACACAAGGAGAGTAACGAACTCGTTCTCATATATTCCTCATTCCCGTTATTTTTACACCAAAATGGGAGTTTTCCCACTCTCAAAAATACCTTACCTGCACAAAAAAAGAACCCCCTTTTAGGGAGTTCCTATGGATAAGATGTCAACAGGGATGGGCTATTTTAGGCTATTTCGCGGGTATGCGATGCCCCCGCAGGTCATAGCGCTTGCCGGCCTTCTCGATGAACAGCTGATTGCCTTTGAAGCGGAGGCGCGCGGCCCTTTCGTTCTGGAACGTTGTCGCGGGTGTAGCCATGCGCAGGCCAGTCGTCTCTTCGCATTTTTCGCCCTCGCAGAACCGGATCCAGTCCACGTTCACGTAGTTGCCGACAATCTGCATTTTAATGACATGCTCGCCTGCTTCAATTTGCGAAGTCTTTGCAGAAACTGCCTGGTACGAACTCCAGTCTTCGCCCTGCTTTGCAATAATCGTGTCGGTCACGGCCTTGTTATCCACAAACAGAATCACGCCCACCTTCTCGGAAGCGGTAGCCATTTGCGCCTCGACCGCATACTCGGCCGTTTTTTCCACGTTCACGGTATATTCGAGCCATTCGCCGTCATTCGTGTACCCGATGGCATAGCCCTTCGAGAGGTCGCTGGAATCCAGCACCACGATATCTACGGCATCCTTGCGGTAAAAACCGCCCTCGTTGTCGGTAGACTTGTCGTAGAACGCTACACGGCTTCCGCCGAGGTCGTAATTTTCGGCTTCGATTTTCCCCGGGATTGCGACCGGCGTACCTGCGACAGCCACGCCGTCGTCACCCAGTTTTCCGAACGGTTCCTGAACGGGCGGGTCCGTTTCCACAGTATCGGCCCAGGCCATGTGCATGCGGTCCAGACCCGACTGGTTCACCACCTCAAGCTTGATGTTCGCGCCTTCCCCGCTGCGCTTGGTCATGCTGTACCAGTCGCCATCGCGCAGGCCCGGCCAGTAAAAACTGCCCATTTCCCATTCGCGCAACTGGTCGCTCATGCCGCGGATGTAGGCCATAAAATAGTTGGTCGGAGTGCTGTTGTAGTCCATGGTGGTGTAGTACACGCCCGCCTTTTCGCCGGGTGCCATGGCGCCGCCCCATTCCGTACACACGGTGCGGTCAGCATACTTGCCCACCTTGCCCTTGAAACTGTTTTTCCAACCCTGTTCGGTAGTGATGCTCATGTTCCAGAAGGTGTATTCGTGAACCGCGAAAAGGCAGCCCTCAAAACGCGGGTCATCGGCAATATCGGGCACGTTCTGCGCCATGCCGGAGCCATCGAGCAAAATGTGGTCGCGCGGTACGTTCGGGAACTTTTCGAGCCACTCCGCATACAGGTTGCGCAGCTGGTCCTTGTTGTACATGTGCGGTTCGTTGAAAATCTCGAAATAAGCGTTCGGGTGGTCGCCGTATTTTTCGACGAGCTTGCCCCACATTTTCCACCAGTCGTTCATGTTCTTGGGGCCGGAGGGCTGCGAGGGGCCCCAGTAGCCCATCACCAGGCGGCCGTGTTCCAGCGCCACGTCGAGGGCGCCCGAATACATGTCGAACGCGTTCAAGATCGTAGGCTCGTTTACCGGCATGCGCACGCTGTTGGTGCCCAGCAGTTCCTGGAACTGCCCTATAACGCGTTCGGCCACCACCGATGCGGACTGGTAATTGTCAGAAAGCGAGAGGCCCGAAAGCACCAGCACGTCAGAGACGAAGTTGTCACGTTTGTCGGCCCAGTTTACACCGCGGAACTGGCTCGTGACCGCAAACGAATTGACGCAAAGCGCGAGCGCAGAAGCCAAAATGATCTTTGTCTTCATACAAACATCCTCATTATTAACACCAATAAAAAAATATGTATTCGGGGGTAAAAAAGAACCCCCTTTTAGGGAGTTCTCGTTGACAACTTATCAATAGCGCAGGATGCGCGGGTCACCGATCCTTGCGGAATAGCGTGGTGGCGTAGCTGTAGCCGTCGCGCTGGATTTTCAGGATATACATGCCGCTCTTCATGTCACCGATGCCGATGCTGAAGGAACTCTGCCCCGCCGGGAGAACTTCTGTTTTCATAAGGCGGCCATCCATCGCATATATCCTTGCGGCAAAACCCTGCGAGAACGCCGTGCCTGCCTGAATCTGCAACTCATCTCCGGCAATACGCGCCTTCAGGTCAAGCCGTGCGGGCACCTTCGCCACAACGCGGGTCGGCACGGAATCTTTCACTTCGGGCTTCGGCTTGTTGCGGAGCAGTCGCACGCTGTAGATGCCGCCGACCATGCCGGAATTTGCCGTAAACGAGATGCGCACAATCTTCTTGCCCTTCACCATGTTGTCGGGAATCGGGTACGTCACATTCACAAATTCGTCCTTTTTCCAGCGGTTCGAAATCGTCTCGGTCACGAGTTTTTCGTCGTCGATGTTGATATCGAATACGCGGGTGCAGCCCTCGTTGCCCCAGTAGCGCACCATGAGGCTCAGGGAATCCTCGCTGTTCGTCTCGAACTCGTAGCTGATAAGGCCACCATCGCCATCGCTGCACTTGCCCGCATCGCGGTAGAATTCGCCCTGGTGCGTGCCCGACGTGGAATTGCGTTCCTGCATCTTGTGGTCCGCCTCGGGCTGTTGCTCACCCGGAGAAACCTTGTCGACCGTCTTCTCGTCGAGGGCGAGCGCCTCCTCCTGCTCTTTTTGCAAACGCTCCAGAATGCTCGGGTCCGTAAGCACCATCCAGTACATCATGTAGCGCGCATCGTGCACTTCGTAGAACGGCTCCAGCAAAAGGTTTGCATCCCTCTGGTTCGCAAACAGGTAGGGAGCCTTGAAATGGAGGGGTTCGCCCTTCACCGGAGTGACTTTCGAGGGAATATCTTCCTTCTTGCTTGCCAGCATGGGAGCCTGGTCGAGCGCCTGCAGGGCACCCGATGCAATGTGGCTCCAGCGGCCGTCATCGGCCACAAGGCCATTCAGGTTATCCGTTCCTGTCTTTGCGCTCAGCACAATCGGGCCGTGCAGCAACGCGACATAATCCTGCACGCCGGGCAAGTCTTCCACGTGCGTGTACATCGGGAACAGTACCTCGACCACATCGCCGGACTTCCAGGACGTACCCGCAGAAACATAGCTGGACGGCTCCGACTTTTTCACGACGGTATCGCCGTTCACAATCACCTTGAACTCGTTTTCCTTCACCCAGTACGGGTGACGCACCTTGAAATCAAAGGAGCCGGAGCCGGTCACCGTGAACTTCGCGCTTTCGCCCTTCGGGAAAGCCGTTTCCTGTTTGATTTTCACGCCCTTGTCTTTCCAGTTCAGGCTAGATGCCGCAAACAGGTTCACGTACAAGTCGCTCCCGTCCTTCGTGTAAATAAACTGCGAGTACTTCGCGGGGTTTTCCATGCCCGAGCCCACGCAGCACCACATGGCGGCATTGACCTTCGAGTAAACGCGGTAATGGCGCGGCCTCGCGGGGGTAAAGTACACATAGCCGCCGTGTTTCGGGTGGATTGTAGAGAGAATGTGGTTAAAGAGGGCGCGCTCGTAGAAATCCGCCTGCTTAGCGTCGTGATCCATGTTGAACAGGCGCTCGGTAAGCTTGAGCATGTTGTAGGTATTGCACGATTCCGGGCCCTCGCGCTCCTCCACGTATTTTCCGTGATTGTTGAGGGCCGGGAAATGCTCCGAAATGCTGTTGCCGCCAATCGCGATGCTACGCTTGTTCACGACAGTGCTCCAGAAAAATTCAGAGCCCTTCACGTAGGTCTGGTCGCCGGTGAGTTCTGCAATGCGCGCAAAGCCCACCACCTTCGGGACCTGCGTATTCGCGTGCACGTTCGTAAGGTTATCGTTACTCGCCGCCATGGCATTCAAGAGCCACTTGTGCGACCAGCGCTTGGCCTCTTTCAGGTACTTCTCGTTTTTCGTCATCGCGTAGGCATCGGCATACACTTCGGCCATGCCGCCGTGTTCCGTGCCGAGCATCGATTCCATTCCCGAATCGTTGAGCCCGCCCGTAATGGTAAGGCCCCAATCGCACAACGCGAGGAACATTTCCTTTGCCTGGTCGTAACCCGCATAGATGTACGCATCGCGCAGGCCCGCGTAAAGCTTGTGGATGTTGTACCACGGCACCCAATAGCCGTTCTGCGCACCCGCATTGCCGCTCTTGAACTTGAGCCACATCTGCTTGCCGTTAGGCACGCCGCTAATGTAGCCCTTGAAATTTGCATCCTTGGAATTCTGGTCCTGGATAGTCTTGAGTTCGCTCAGCACGTATTCCAAGCGCTGTTTAATCTCTTCGTCCCCGCTGGCAGCGTAATGCATGGCGAGCGCACTCAGGTAATGGCCCAGTACGTGTCCGTCAAGGCCCGCCCAGTTCGAAAACTTGGTCGCCTTGGGGCGCATGCCCGCTTCCTCGTAAAACGGGGCAATTAGTTTGTCCGTATCATAAGAGAGAAGCGTTTCTACGTTCAGGTCCTGCCTGTCCTTGAGCGGGCCATCGAGCAGTTGCACGTCGCCCAGCGCGAACATGTCCTGGTAGAGAACGTCTTGCGAGAACCCCTGCGTAAACGACACGCCGAGGGCGACAAGTGCGGCGCAAGCGCCATGTGTGAAGACTTTTCCAAACATCTTTTGTCCTTCCCTATCCATCTGTTTTACACCTTATTAAAAATTACCTTCTGCAAGCCCCCAAAAACACCCCCTATAACAAGTTCCCTTTGTCAAGTTTGCAAAAGGTTCAGACAATAAAAAACACCCCGCTATTGCTAGCGGGGCGTCGATTAGGAGGAGAAAAGTTTATTTTACCTGCACGCGGAACGACTTGCTCGCGCTGCGCACCAGGTACATGCCCTGCGCATACCCTGCGGCCTTGAGGCCTTCGGACATTTCACGCGCCGTGCCGGTCATTACCACGCTTCCGAGGAACTTGCCCGTCATGCTGAACACCTTGAGCGGTTCGGCAGAATTGCGCGCAAAGTCCACCTTCTGGCGGAGCGACGTGGTGCCTTCGCACTTGTCCTTCTCGCAGAAGTCGATATAGTCGATATCCATCCAGTCGCCGGTAACCGTAAAGCGGAGAATATGCTCGCCCTCGGTCAGTTCCACGTCGGCCTTCACCACGTTGTATTCGTCGTAGTTGTCTTCGCCGGTAGTGGCGGCAGGCACCGCAATTTCTTCGGTGATGTTCTTGCCATCCACGGAGAGCTGGAAGCTAGAGGTATTGTTGGCAGATGCAACCGCGGCATTCATGGTGTAGGTACCCGTAGAGGCAACCTTCACGGTGTATTCGAGCCATTCGCCAGCCTGGTTGTAACCCACGATGATGCCCGTAGCCTTCTTGTAAAGGTCCACACCCGTACCTTCGCGGTAGTCAGAGTCGCCGTGGTTCTCGGTATCGTTTTCATTGTAGGTGGTGTTACCCTGACCCACGCCGTTCACGTCGAAATCTTCCATCTCGATCTTGCCCGGAATGGCGAGTGCTTCGCCCTTGAACGGTTTACGCGGAACCGGCTTGAGAACCAAGCGGAGCAGTGCAGAGCCGTGAGCCGGGAGCTCGATAGAAACGTGGGAAACCGGGCCCAGGTCCTTCTTTTTCCAGGCATCGCGAACTTCCACTTCGCCTTCTACGCCAATGTCCGCAAAGTTGCATTCTACAGTCTGGGTAGAAGAATTGTTGTTCAAAAGTGCCACGGCAAGGTCGCCGTTCTGCAAGGGCTTGGTCCAAACCTGCTTGCCGTTCTTGTCAGAGATGCGGTGGCCCTGAACACCCAGGGAGTCCTGGTTGATGGCAATCATGTCCTTGTTCAGGTAGAGTTCCTTGGTCTCGTTGCTCATGTTGCGCACGTCGGAACTGATCATGATGGGAGCCGCCATGATGGACCACATCGTCATCTGAGAGCGTTGTTCTTCGTAAGAGAGGCCTCTGTTGCCCACTTCGAGCATGTCCGGGTCGTTCCAATGACCGGGCTTTGCAATCTGCCAGTACTTGTTGTTGGCATCGATAATTTCATAGACGCCGCGGTACCACGAAGTAGAAATCCATTCGGGGCCGATATCGAAGGTGGTGCGCCAGAGGTTTGCAATCTTGGGCATCCAATCCTTGTATTCCCACATGCAAATGCTGAACACGATATCGCGCCCGGAATTGCGGAGCGCCTTGGACATGGCGGTATAATCTTTTTCCTGCGTATTCGGGTCAGAATCGCAGTTGTCGTACTTCCAGTAGTCTACGCCCCATTCCGCGAGCTTCTTGGCATCCTGTTCTTCGTGACCGTTGGAACCGCTCTGGCTGTCCCACTTGCTGTTGTAATGGTGGCAGGTGCGTTTGCCGCGATCGCCGTAAAGGCCGAACTTGAGCCCCTTTGCATGCACGTAGTCGGCGATGGCCTTCATGCCGCTGGGGAAAGTCTTCGGGTTATTCTGGAGGTTACCCTGCGCATCGCGCTTGGTATCCATCCAGTTATCGTCCAAGTTCAGGTAAATGTAGCCGGCATCCTTCAAGCCAGAAGAGACCATCGCATCGGCAATTTCCTGAATCTGCTTTTCGTTGATGTTCTCGTGGAACACGTTCCAGCTGTTCCACCCGAGCGGGGGCGTAAGCACCAAGCTGTCGGGATGCGCGAAGGCCTGCGATGCAAACCCCAAAAGGGCAAGGGCGCAAGCCCCGCCAAGCGAGCTCTTTTTTAAACCAAACATCTTCATCTCCATAATCTGTTGTTACCTAAAATCTATACTCCCAAAGGGCAAAAATCCCACCCAAAAGAAAAGCGCCATTGACTATTTATCAATGGCGCCTTTTTTGGTGTTTTTAACGAGAAATCTGCACAAAATTGGCTTTTTTGCCGTCCAGGGAGCGCAACATGTACACCCCCTTCGCGTACCCGGCATGTAAAAGCGCTTCCGCCTCGGTCGCGTTGTGGACCCTAACCGTCCCTAAACGCTTGCCCGAGAGGCTAAATACCGCAAATTCGCCCGAAACAGGGCCAATTTGCCCGATTTTCTGGGAAATGGCATCCGTACCCGGCCCCGGGTTTGCAGGCGCATCAATTTTCTTGAGTACCACGTTGTCGAGCGTGAGCGTCCCAGTCGTACCACCCGCATTGAAACTCAGGCGGCTGTTGGTATCGGTCGCGGCAGTCATCTGGAACTGGAACTTGTAATTTTTGCTGGTGGTCCCCAGTTCAAAGTTCTGCACTTCGGTGAGGTAGCTCGCCCACGGGTCGTTATGCTGTTCCACGTTCACCTCGAGCGTGCGGGAGGCACCCGCGCTGGCATCGAAGCTAATTTCGTACCACTGGTCCTTTTCCAGGTGCAAGTCGTGCTGGATCAGCTGCACCTGGTAATTCTGCGTGCCAATTGCCGAAATATCGAGCTGGTACTTGCCGCCCTTCGCCTCGCCTACCGCACTCGCATCGCCATGCAGCTGCAAATCCCAGGCCACCGCGCTGGAATCGAAACCGCCGTTAAAAATGCTGTCGCGGTTGGTGGGCACCACAATCGCGGGGGCGGGCGGCGTAATGCTGGAGCCGTCGAGGGAGTAGTTCTTCACAAAGTTCCAGATTTCCACGCTCGTATTGACGCTCACGGCCTCGTCCATGGAGTACCAGTGGCCCTTGCCCTCGATGGTCAACAGGCGCACTTCCACGCCATCGTTACAGCCGCTCCAAATTTCGAGAGACGCGGCGGAACCCGATTTTGTCGTCGGGTAAGGTTTGATCTTCTGAGAGTTCGAGGAGCATTTCTGGTTGCTGACCCAGCTCTTGAGGGTATTCACGGTGCTGTTGTAGTTCACCACGTCGTCGGTAGTGCCATGCGTGTGCATAATGGGCATGGCGCGCTTGGGCGAACTCGGGCTTCCGCCACCCGAAACAGGCGCGATGGCCGCAATCTGGTCGCCCATCTTGTTTGCCACATGGTAACTCATCATGCCGCCCATCGAGAAGCCCGAAACATACACGCGGTTCTTGTCGATGCCGTACTTGTTGTACATCTCGTTGATGATGGCCTTGATAAAGTTGAGGTCCTTGTCGCCGGAAATATCCCAGGCCTTGTTCTCGCCGTTCGGGAACACCACCACAAAGCGGGCGGTATCGGCAATCGGCTCCCACTTGGCGGCATTCTGCTGGTAAGGCGCATCCTGGTTCATGCCGTGCATCTGGATGATGAGCGGGCGATTTTTCTCGATATTCTTAGGCGCATACACATTCATGGTGCGGTTCGCGCCGTTGACATTTAAGTTGTCCGCAATAGCCGGAAGAGAGAAAAACATCACGGCAGTAGCCGCATAGAGGGTAGCCTTCTTAATGAGAGCTGAACCAAACATAAGAACTCCTTGAGGGCAAAACACCAAACTGCCCCACTATAATATAATCCCCGCAGGGGTATAAATCGCACCTACGAGAAAACAAATCATTTCCATTTTGGTAAGAGAATAATCCCCGCAAAAAGCGGGGATAAAACGTTTATTGGCGATGCCGCAACCAGTGCGGCATGACAAAAGAGCGGTATTCTTGTGAGCAACAAGCGACTCGTATCAACGAGCCGCGGTTGCGAGAGTGCGTGAGAAACCGGAGGTTCTAAACCAGGGATGTCGAACGCACGGTCTTACTTTGTAACCAACACGCGGCGGGTCAACCCGGTCGCAGTCCTGATCAGGTACACGCCCTTCTCAGAAACCATCGCCTTGACCTTCGCCTGGGCTTCGTAAGTGCTTGCCGCATTCACGGTACCCACGAGCGTGCCGTTCAGCGAGAACACGCGGTAAGTCTGCATGCCCTGCACGTCGAAGCGCACGGTATTCGCAATGTCGGTCCCGATGGGTTCGGGGTCCGTCGCGTCCTTGCCCTTCACGAAGGTGAAATAGTCAACATCGAGCCAGGCGCCAACGACCGTGAAGCGCAACACGTGTTCGCCCGCGGGGAGAGTCACATTGGCGCTTACCTTGTTGTAATCGTCGTAGTTGTCTTCGCCGGAACTTGCCGCAGGCACCGCGATTTCGTCGGTAAGAGCCTTGCCATCGAGAGTCATCTGGAAGCTCGACGTGTTGCCCGCCGCAGCGACAGCAGCAAAGAAGGTGTAGTCGCCCGCTTCCTTCACGTTCACGGTGTATTCCAGCCAGTCGCCTTCGCTGTTGTAGCCCACAACGACGCCTGTCGCCTTCTTGTAGAGGTCCACACCAGTACCTGCGCGGTAGTCGCTATCGCCGTGGTTCTCGGAATCGCCATCATAGTAAGAGGTACCATCCTTGCCCTTGCCCGGCACGTCGAAGTTTTCGGCCTCGATCTTGCCCGGGAGCGCAATTGCGGGGCAGTTCTCGCCAGCGGCACAGAACGGGGTCTGCGGCACGGGTTCCGAAGCGGCGCCGTCCAGGTAAATTTCGTCGTTCGCGTCGACACCGACCTTGAACCAGTCAAAGTCAGCATAGCCGCCAGCCTGCTTGGTCGCGAAATTGAAGAGGCCCCAACGCACGCCCACGAACATGTGCAAGTCGTAATTGAGCTTCACATCGCTGCCAATCTTTTTCCAGGAGGTACCATCGGTGCTGTAGTAGAAGGAAGCAGTACCGCGGTCAACCGGTATGTCGAAATCGACTCGCAGGTAAACCTTGGAGTCCGAAAGATTGGCAGATTCCTTCAGGCTTTCGCCGTCCTTGGTCCCGGTGTACATCACCACCTTGTAGCTGCCGCCATCTTTAGCGAGCGCCACAAAGCCCTTGTCGTCTTGCAGGGCAACGAGGCCGGCGATATCGCCATCCTTCATCCCGGTGCCATCCACAAGCGTACGGCCAGAGCTCTTGGGGCCAAAGGAACGCTGGGTCAGCGTGTTCTTCGCATTCACCACGCGGGAATCGGTGCGACCCGTAGTGATGCGGAAGAAACCCGGATTTGCAGAGAGGCTCCAGTTCTTGTTGTCGGGGTTGTGGTTGAACTGCCATTCCAGAGCAAGTTCGCTGGATTCAAAGTCGTCGCTGGTCACCATGCCGTAGCCCGGCAGCGGGGATTCCGGCAAGTCAATCGTCGAGGGAGCCTTGCTTCCGCTCGTCGGGACCGGCCAGCCATCCTTCCATTCCATCGGGACCAGGTGAGACATGCGGCCTACCGGGCCGGAATCGCGGAACAAAAGCGCATACCACTTGCCATCGGGAGTATCGAAAATGCCGCCCTGCGCAACGCCGTTATCGGCCAAGAAAACGCGACCGGAATAACCCGAAAGCAGGCTCTTGGAACGATAGACCACTTCGGTACGGCAAGAACCGTTCGGCCAGGAAATCGTAAACAGGTAGTATTCGCCGTTCACCTTCTCCATGTGCGAGCCTTCCTGCTGCACAATATAGCCGCTCTTGCCGGTAGCCTGGTTCACGCTCACGCCACCAAGCTTGCCGCTCTTGCCGCCCTGCTTCACGCCGCTGGCATCGTCGTTGAGCTGCACATAGCTAATCTGGTCACCAGAACCGTAGAACACCCAGGCGGTTCCGTCGTCATCAAAGAACAGCGACGGGTCGTGGTAGAACGGAAGCTGCACCTCGGACCACGGGCCGTTTTCCACATCGGCGGTCTTGTACAGGTGAGTCTTGTTAGACGTATAGGACGGCGTAAGCACGTAGAAGTTACCCTTGTGGTAGCGGATGCTTGATGCCCACGAACCCTTGCCGTAGGCATCCTTGCCACCGTTCAGGTTCATATTGTCGTTATTGATGAGCGTCTGGTAGGCATAGCCCACCGTGCGCCACTGTGCCAAATCGGTGCTCTTGAAAACAGGCACGCCCGGCGCAAAGTGCATGGTCGTGGTGACCATGTAGTAGGCATCGTCGACGCGGACAATCGAGGGGTCCGGGCTATCGACGAACATAATCGGGTTATTGACCGTAACGGCGCAGGCAAAACCGGCAATTCCGGCAGAAAGTGCGGCTACGCGCACAGCACGGTTCAGTAAATGGAAACATCCCATACAAAACTCCTTTCCGCAGGGTACACCAAACCCCAGCGATTCCATACCCTAAAATTACCCTAGAAAAAGCCCAAAAAACACCCCAAAAAGCCAACTTCTGTTGACAAATTGTCAAAACGGGCAGGCTAAAAGCAGGCGTTTTTCGGCAAAAAAACGGCAAAAACGGGCAGAAAGACGTTTTACGGAGCTACCGGGTCGTCTTCGACGCAGCGGACATTCGCAGAAGCATATTCTACAAAAGATACTGTATCCTTTTCCAATTTCAACGCTAGCCTTCCAGAAGCAGTCCAGAAGGACACCACGGATTTCGTAATTCCATCACTCCAGTCAAAATCATAATTCCAAGGCAATGCCGAAAAACCGCTAGCATCCGTAGCCATGGGGAAACCGACATACCCCTTCGCCTGCAACGCCGCAGGACCATCTACAGCATCAAGCAAATTTTTCCATTCCGTAGTATCCGGGACATGCCAACCTTCAGGGCAAATACCCCTATGCGGGTTACTCAAGAAGAACGAAGGAATATCGTTGCCCCACTTTGGGTCAACGTTCATGACGGCGGTCCAACTATAGAAACGGCTCTCTTCGCAGAAGTATTCTTCGTACTTATATGAAGAATTATAGAATGTCGGGCATGTTACCTGGCCCCTCAAATTACTCGAAGAAACATCCATATAGCGCAAATTTTCCGCCATCCAGCGTTTACCACCTATGACAACCGTCTTGTAAACTTCGTTATCGCGAGCATCGACAAGGTCTGCCCCATATTCCGCACTGGGGTGCATTTCCTGCGTGTAGTACTTAGCCTTTATCTTGCGCCACTCGGCAATAGGATAATCACTGGGTCTGGTCACCGCGAACCATTGACTGTTCTGCTGTCCATAACACACATAGTCTATCTTGAAATTGCCCATATCTTCGCACCCCCAAATGATGGTAGTATCCGCAACACCATCATAGGCGCATAGACTTCTTTTTGTTTTTTGTTCTGCACAATTTGCTTCGCGCCAATCATATCCACCATTTACATAATCACACACCTTCAGCACGCCATCAATTTCTTTGACCTTACCTTCATTAGTGTAATCACACGGATTTATGGTACAAATTTCTCTTTCTCGGCATTCCCTTTCTTCGTCAGTTGTTGCGTCACGCCAGAGGTAATCAATACACACAAAGTATGCATTGTCTGCTCTACCGGGAATTACCGATCCATCGTTGCTATCCAGGCAGGCCAATCCTTCAACATTGTCAGCAACACGCTTCGTGACATTTATCCAGCGATACACAAATTCATACTTTCCCTTGTCGCTATTCCAATCCGTAAAATGGACACAATCATAATAGTTGTCATCATTTCCCTTGAACACGCGTCCTAAGGAGTTCTCCGTGCATCCCGGAATACCCAAAGCGCAATCATTCGTTTCGCCCTTACGCCAGCCCTTATAGGCGGCGTCATAGACATAGCAGTTTCTCAAGCCAGACACATTATAATAGTCTATAACAACACCAATCGAATCGCCCCACCTGGAATCTCCATCGGTTGATTCTTCCCAGCCCTGCGTATCGATTGCCAAAAAATATTCTTCACTCAAGCCCACCCATGTATGCGAATCCTCTTGACACTGTATATAAAGGTAGCAACGAGATTCTTCGCAATAACGATTATAGCTCTGCCGGTATGCTCCATAAAGCAACTTGTTGCAGCCACCATAAGTGCGTTCCATATCAGACGCCAGGCGCCAGCCTTTCTTGCCGTTAGCAATGCCCAAAGAATCAAACACATATATGGTATCGGTAAAGGCTCCGATCTTCAAGGCTCCATCTATAGTATCTGTCGGCCACCCATAGGTATCTTTTTCAAAATCCGTCGCCACCCGCCATACAGAATCACCGCCACAAATGTAACGTATTGAGGGGTCTCCCCTCTTTGCGGCAACAACTGTATCAGCATTCGATTCGGAGCACACACCTAAGCCGTATTCCGTTGTCCAGAAAATGCGCAGGTATTTTTCAAAGTTCGGCACCATGCTCGAAAGTCCCCATTTTTTGACATTGGCACGGAAAGTTTCGTAGCGTCCATCAATATCAGCAGCAAAAACCCAATCGGCGAAAGCCCGGCGAGAGGCTGTGTCATCCCACACGCCGTCCTTTTCCATATCGGTCGCAACATTTGTAAGAAGTTCGCTCAATTCACTTTCACTGCGATCACCCTGCATTACAATGGAAAAAGCAAGTAGCGCGCCGTCTTCATCGCCCGCCCCCGCAATGTTCAGGTCTTCGGAATTGCTAAAGTTGGCGGCATCAATGTGCAACATCGCAAAGACTTCCTTTTGCACCTGTTTCTTGGCCGCCTTTACCCTCATTTTCTTTTGCGTTACCAAGTAAACCACGCGCTCATATTCCAAATGAGTCAGCAGGTTCACGTTTACGACATTCCTGTCATTCACATCCGAAATGGCAAACAGCGTCAACGCCGAATTGGAGTTTTCACCCGTAACCTCGTTTCTGTAATATCCCGATGCTTCGAGCATCACATACTGGCTCACGAGCATGCGGGCATTTATCTGGAACTCACCTTTGTCATTGAGGATTTTTCCGTTGAAACTGTTGCCCGTCTGCGTAAGCGTGCGGCCATCAGACATTTCTCGCACCAACACAGAAGACCCGTTCAAGAATGGTCCCTTCTGCGAAACACCGGAAACTTCGTCCAGCGATATAGCAATCTTTTCCGAATCCAGCACAATTTCGCCCTGGCCTATGGTATCGGGCAACTCGCCAGAATAAAGAATTGTGGAATCATTCCCGCAAATAACGCGAACTTGCTGTTCATCGATTTTTTCTAGGGAACAGCCCGTTCCGTTTTGCCCATCACGGCCATCTTGCCCATCCTTACCATCAGCTCCAGGAGCACCGTCCTGGCCATCTTTGCCATCCTTGCCGTCGGCACCAGGAGCACCGTCGGCACCATCCTTGCCATCCTTGCCGTTGGCACCGGGGGCGCCATCTGCACCGTCCCTGCCATCAATGCCATCCTTGCCATCAGAACCGGGAAATCCATCGGGACCATCCAAACCCGATTCACCCTCATCGCCCACAGGTCCTTTTGGGCCCTGAATTCCTTGAGCGCCATCTTGGCCATCAGAGCCATTCAACAACACGCCAACGGAATCCCCGCCACAAATAACTTTTATTCCGCTACCATCTGCAAGAGGCTCAGAATAGCATGTTGCCGCAACACTCCCTTCGGCAATAGCATACCACTTGCCGTCCGAGCACATTCTCGGCGTAGTTTCGTTCTTGACCCAAACCATTTCACCATCGTTGCTTGCCGTACAAGACGGGAGCATCGAAACATCGGCAACGACATCTACGCCAGAACCAGACACATCAACGATTTTCCCGTTTGAGGATTCATCGGAGCAGGCAACAAGCAACAGGAGTGCAAAAGCAGAAATACTTCGTATAATATTTTTCATGGTAAAACTCCCTTGCGCAATCAATTTCCACCGTCTTCTACACAACGGACAGGATAGGCAGCTTCCCAATCCGAATACTCCGTAAAAGCAGGATCCGGGAAAACATTGGGATAGTCGGCGCCACAGAATCTGTTCATTTGATCTACGCAACCATTATCGCGGCAACCTACAATGTCCCAATTAATAATTCCTATATTAAAATGGAACCTATTATAACCAGCATTGGCATGATCAACAGGCAACATCGAAAAACCGGTTGCATCCGTAGCCGAAGGCCAAACTCCATAGCCCTTCGAGCGCAAGGCATCGACACTGCCTGCCGCTTCCAACAAGCCCTTCCATTCCGTAGAATCGGGGATATGCCAACCTTCGGGGCAAATACCCCTATGCGGAACATTTATCAGCGATGAAGGAATATCTTTTTTCCATTTTGGGTCTACACCCATAGCCGTCGTAAGTGTATAGAAGCGCCCCCTTTCACAATAAATTTCTCCAGCATAGCTTCCGTTATAATCTTTTATAGGATAACAAACCGACCTAGATACGGAGTCTTTCAAAGAAGCATCAATATACCGCAGGTTCTCGGCCATCCAGCGTTTGCCACCAATAACGACTGTCTTGTAGACTTCGCCATCGCGGGCATCGACCAAATCTTCGCCATACACGGCATCGGGGTGGTTCACCTGCGTATAGTATTCCGACTTCAGCTTGTTCCAATCCGCAACAGAATAGTCATACAGGCTCTCAACGGGTCGCCATGTATTAGACATGCATACATAGTTAACGCTCCAATTCCCCAAATTCTCACACTCCCAGACGATGGTGCTATCAAACTCGGCACTTCCATAGGCATAATCGTACGAATTGCCTTCGCCAAAGCACAGGCTCCGAGTCTTCAACTCGGCACAGTTGGGAGTGCGCCATTTATAATTATAATCGGTGTAACGATCATAAGCGCACACCTTTAGCTCGCCATCAATTTCTTCAAACTTTCCTCGTTTGCCCCTAGTACAACGGTTCAATTGGCAAGCGCCATTTTCTCGGCAATTCCTTTCTTCTTCAATGGAGGATTCACGCCACGTGCTATCTTCACATACAAAATAAACATCATTCACCTGGCCAAGCCTCATTTCGCCATCGTTGCTATCCGCACAAGCCCAGCCGTATGTATTGTAGATATACCGACTCTTTTCAGGAATGATTTCCCACAAAGAACCCGGATTTCCATAGCCCCTCCTACCACCTGTTGTTATGCACCTATAAAATGAGCCTTCATCCGCTCGAAGCACAAGTCCTTCTCGCGCTTTAGTGCAACCAGGCATTCCCAAATCGCAATCTTCGCGGCTTCCTACACGCCACCCCTTACGAATCGCATCTTCATCCCAATAACTAGCACTGTCGTCATAGACATAACAAAGCCTAGTGCCCGATGTAACAACCCCTATGGAATCACCCCATCGGGAATCCCCATCGGCAGCATCTTTCCATCCCTGCGTATCAATTTTCAAGAAATCTCTCTGATAAATATCATATGTTGACCAGTAAGAGTTACTCAATTCAACCCAACCACTAGAGCACAGAAAATATGTTTCCCCCGAATCACGCCGAATCGCTCCATAAAGCACTTCAGTACACACCCCAAGCTGTAGTTCCAGTTCATTTGCTTCACGCCAACCCTGAGAAACTGTATAAACATAGAGTTTTCCCGTAACGTCACCCACCCTTGTGGCTCCATAGGCCGTATCATTCCATAAATAGGTATCCTTTTCATAATCCGAAGCTACATCCCATGTTGTCCCATTGCAAATATAACGGTTGGTCGAAGGACCTCTCTTGGCAGCAACTATTTCACGATAATTATCGTAAGAAGAACATTCACCCAGACCATACTCCTTGTTCCAGAACATAGTTACATAACGTTCGAAGTACGGCACATCTTCCGAAAGCCCCCAATCTTCAACATTCTTACGAATCTTCCGAATACGCCAGGAATCGAAACTCGAATAACGATCGCCTTCTATTGACAAAGCCCAATCGGCGAGAGCCCCTCGAGTAACAGAATCATCCCATGTCCCGTCTTTTTCCATATCAGTCGCAATTTTTGTCAGAAGTTCGCTCAGTTCGCTTTCGCTCCTGTCGCCCTGCAGAATAATCGAGAACGCAAGCAAAGCCGCATCGGCATCGCTACTCCCTACAACGCTCAAGTCCTCGGAATTTTCAAAATCGGTCGCATCGACGCCAATCAATGCAAAAATTTCCTTTTGAGCCTGCTTTTTCGCCGCCTTCACCCTCATTTTCTTTTGCGTCACAAGGTATATCACGCGTTCATATTCCAAGTGCGTCAACAAGTTCACGTTCACAACGTTGCGGTTGTTCACGTCGGTAATGGCAAACAGCGTAAGTTCCGAATTGGAATTTTTCCCCGTCACCTCGTTGCGGTAATAGCCGGTAGCCTCGAGCATCACGTACTGGCTCACGAGCATGCGTGCATTAATCTTGAATTCGCCCTTGTCGTTCAAAATTTTTCCGTTAAAACTGTTGCCCGTCTGCGTGAGAGTACGGCCATCCGACAATTCTCGCACCAAAACCTTGGAACCCGTAAGGAACGGGCCCTTCTGTGTCACGCCAGAAACCTGGTCCAACGAAATTGCAATTTTTTCAGAATCAAGAACAACTTCCCCTTCGGGGACACCCACAAAGAGAACTACGGAATCTTCGCCGCAAATGACTCGGGCGGTCTGTTCGTCTACGCTTTCCAGAACACAATTTACGCCATCCTTACCGTCTTGCCCGTTTGCGCCATCTTTGCCGTCGGCACCCGGCGTACCGTCCTTACCGTCCTTGCCATCCTTGCCATCGACACCCGGAGCACCATCCCAGCCATTCAAGCCATCCTCACCATCGGCACCCGGAGCACCGTCCTTACCATTCCTGCCATTTAGGCCATCAAGCCCATCGTCTCCTGTATCTCCTCTTTTTCCCTGTTCACCAACATCTCCCTTGTCCCCTTTTTCTCCCGGAACACCCTGCGCACCTTCTTTGCCATTATGTCCGTTCAAAACAACGCCTATGGAATCTCCACCACAGACAATTTTTGATCCGCTAGCATCTGCAAGAGGTTCCGTATGGCAACTTGCAGCCACTCCCCCGGCAACAGCATACCACTTGCCTCCAGAACACATACGGGGAGTACTTTCGTTTTTCACCCACACCAGTTCACCATCATTGTTGGCCGAGCACGCCGGGAGTTCGGTCACATCGGCAACCACAGAGAAGCCCGACGAACCTGCCTGCATAGCATTTCCTGTGGCAGCGTTTTCGCCACAGGCCGCCAAGAACAGCAGAGAAGACAAAGCAAAAAGGTATGCAATATATTTCATGATGCAGTCCCTCATTCCTTGTCATCTTCTACGCAACGAACATACGACATTCTTGATTTACTAATGCCTTTGCATTTCTCTATATTGATTTCGTCAGTTGAATTTACTATTTCCAACGACATAGAGTAGGCGTCCGACCAATATTCTTCTACACTGCTCCAAATACTGCCATAAAAAGCAGAAAAACCACTTGCATCTGTCGCATTTTTCATTCCTGCAAACCCTCTAATCTGCAATGCTGCAGCATCGTCCACAGCATTAAAAAGACTGCGCCATTCCGTGGTATCCGGAATATGCCACCCACTCGGGCAAATCCCCCTTCGCGGGGAGGTGATTGGCGGAACAATATTTCCATTTAACCATTTAGGATCAACATCCACAGCAGCCGTCCACGAATAGCGACGAGCTCCTATTTCACAGGTACCGACCTTATCGACGCTCTCGCCATTCCAATACGATTGTTCGCACTGAGTTTGCCCCTTCAGGTTGATAGTTGTCACGCTATCGGCATACCGCAAGTTTTCGGCCATCCAGCGTTTGCCGCCAATATAAACAGTCTTGTAAACTTGGTTATCTCGGGCATCCACCAAGTCGGCACCATACTCTACGCCGGGGTGAGCCTCTTGCGTATAATACTGCTCCCGCTTAGCCATCCAGTCTTCAACTTTATACTCAAACGGGGTTTCTATCGCATGCCAACTATCGCCCAAGCAGACATAGTCAATCTTGAGGTCGCCCTGCTCTTCGCAACCCCACACAACGGAGCCATAGAACTCTACACTTCCATAAGGGGAGTCATTCGCGTTGTCTTCACTAAAGCACAAGCTCCGAGTCTTCAACTCGGCACAGTTGGGAGTGCGCCATTCATCGTTATAATCGGTATAACGGTCATGAGCGCACACCTTTAGCACGCCATCGATTTCTTCGAACTTCCCTCGTTTACCCCTTGTACACTCCTTCAACCTGCAATTTCCATTTTGTCGGCAGTCAATTTCTTCTTCCACCGTTGATTCGCGCCAATAGCCACCTACGCACACAAAATAGGCATCATTGACCTGCCCTAGCCGCATTTCGCCATCGTTGCTATCTAGGCACGCCCAACCATAAGTGTTTTCGTCTGCTACACCCAAATAAGAATCATAACGGTACAGTTGCGACCAATGATAACTCACACCACAGCCGACACAATTATCATACACAGAAGAAACGCAGGCATAATAATACCCGTCATTTGCCAAAACGGCCTGCCCCACACGCCCTTCCGTACAGCCAAACAATCCCAAGGAACAGTCTTCCTCATAACCAACACGCCAATAGCCATACTCCGTTACACCAGACATCGGTACATTGTAAGCTTCGGTACGCCATTCATTGTAATGCATACTATAGGTATAGGCCCTACTTGTATCATATACAATGCAAACGCTATCATTTTGGTTATATACCCGCCATTCACTATACCCATCGTCACCTTCCGTCCACAGCGACGTATCCAGCCGCAGGTTCCGTTTCACCAACACCCAATCGTGAGTCCCTTCCTGACACTGGAAATACCCGCCATATTTATGATTTGCGCGAGTTTCTCCGAACAGCGATTTGTTGCAGCCTCCATACTGACTTTCCATATAGGTCGGTACGCGCCACCCTTTTACCCCGCTTGCGATTCCCGTAGAATCAAATACATACGGTTTTCCCGAAAGGTTTCCCGCCTTAAGCGCTCCATCGGTAGTATCCTTCCAGCCATACGTGTCCTTTTCTAAGTCAGACGCAATATGCCACCGGTCATCTTCACGGCAAATAAACCTGCGGGCCGCAACGCCCTTCCTTGCAGCGACAACCTTGCCCCATTCACTTGCCTTGCAAGTATCCAGTTCCAGTTCGGCAGTCCAATAATTGTACAAGTACTTCTCAAAATCGGGCACCATGTGCGAGATTCCCCAGTTCGCCACATTCTCCCGGAATTTCTCAATCCGGCTGCTGCTATCAACCGAAGCCGCCCAGTCCGCAAAAGAAACACGCAGTTCCGAATCATCCAGGGTTCCATCCGTTTCCATATCTACCGCGATTTTCGTCAGGAGGTCGCTCAACTGGCTTTCGCTCCGGTCCCCCTGCATTACAATGGAGAAGGCGAGCAATGCGGCATCTTCGTCGCTGGTTCCCGCGACACTCAGGTCTTCCGAGTTGCTGAAACCGGTGGCATCGATATTCAAGATCCCGAACACTTCCTTCTGGGCTTGCTTCTTGGCCGCCTTCACCCTCATCTTCTTTTGCGTTACCAGGTAAACAACACGCTCATACTCCAAATGCGTAAGCAGGTTCACGTTCACAATGTTACGATCATTCACATCGGTTATGGCAAACAACGTAATTTCCGAATTGGAATTCTTGCCGGTAACTTCGTTCCGGTAGTAGCCAGTGGCCTCGAGCATCACGTACTGGCTCACAAGCATGCGGGCATTGATTCTAAACTCACCGTTGTCGTTGAGAATTTTCCCGTTGAAACTGTTTCCCGTCTGCGTGAGGGTGCGGCCATCCGACATTTCTCGCACCAGGACCTTGGAGCCACTGAGGAAGGGACCCTTCTGTGTCACGCCGGACACCTGTTCCAGCGAAATCGCAATCTTCTCGGAGTCCAGCTCTATGGTATCCTGGGCCGTGGTATCGGGCAACTTGCCCACCAAAAGAACAGTAGAGTCTTCGCCACAAACAACAAGCACGTAAAACTCGTCGACATGCTCCATAGAACAGCCCACGCCGTCCTTGCCGTCAGTACCGTCCTTGCCATCTTTGCCATCGGCACCGGGAGTGCCGTCCTTGCCGTCCACACCGTCCCTGCCATCGGCACCCGGAGCACCCTTCTTGCCGTCTACGCCATACCTGCCATCGGCACCCGGAGCACCATCCTTACCATCAATGCCGTTTCTGCCATCCTTGCCATCCGCGCCTTCACTTCCAACCAAGCCATCTGTACCGGGACCACCGGTTTCACCCTTCTCCCCCTTTTCACCCGGCAAGCCCTGTTCCCCGTCCTTGCCATCCTTCCCGTTATACACCACGCCAATGGAATCTCCCCCGCAGAGGATTTTCACGCCGGAGCTGTCTTTCAGGGGTGCCGTAGTGCACGTCGCGGCCACGCTCCCTTCGGCAACGGCATACCACTTGCCGCCAGAACACATGCGGGGAGTGACTTCGTTCTTGACCCACACCAGTTCGCCTTCGTTCGCAGCCGAGCAGGGCGGAAGCATCGAGACATCGGTCACGACTTCCAAACCGGACTGGTTGATCTGCGTGATATTCTCCGTCGTGCCCTGTTCGCCACAGGCAATGAGGAGGAACGCCGCGAGAAAGGCAATAAGTTTCAATTTCATCCTTCCTAATATATATTCAACAAGGCGAAAAAGCAAACATTGTTTTACATTCCAGGCAGTAAAACGGGCAAAAAAAAGAACCCCGGCGCGTGTGCCGGGGCCCAAACGAGATTGGAGAGACTTTTCTAGCCGTAGATGAACCCGAGGGTCACCGCTATGGCCATAAAGAAGACAATCTGCTTCACTATTACGAGTTCGCCCTTATTCATAACGTACCACCTTTTGCATTGTCTGGTGCTTGGTTCCTGGATTAGAAACTACAAAATATACACCCTTCGGGGCAATGTCGTAGCTCACATTATTCTTCAATTTTTCAATGGCTTCGCGCGTATTTTGCGCCTTTATGACGCACATCACACGTCCCTGCAGGTTCACAACCGCAAAGTTCGCTTCTGCCTCGGTAACATCCAGGCGGATTTTCTGGCCCATCGCAGTCGTGGAGGCCGCCTTGAATTCCACGTAGTCGATATCGATCCAGTCGTTGGTGATTTCGAGCTTGAGTTCGTGCTCGCCCTTCTTGAGGGTTGCCTTGCCGCCGCTCACCTCGGTGAAGTTATCAAAGCCCTTGCCCTCGCTTGCAATTTCTTCGCCAATACGCTGCTCATCCATATAGAGGACAAAGCTGCCGGTCGTATTGTCGCTAGCCACGAGCGCAGAAATATCGTATTCGCCGTCGGCAGCCACATTCACGGTGTACTTGAGCCATTCGCCCTTCTGGTTGTGGCCCACGACAACGCCCATGTTCGGCTGGTAAATGTCCACGTCGTCCTTGCGGAGCTTGCCGCCCTCGTTACCCGTGCTCAGGTCATGGTAGGCCACTTCGGCGCCGCCCTTGTTGTAGTTTTCGGCCTGCACCTTGCCCGGAACGGCAATCGCTTCGGTATAAGGGCCGTATTCCTCAGGGGGCTCGTCGGGGACCGTAGACTGGCCCGGGTCCACCAGGTTCACCGCCGGAGCGTTCGGGTCAATCGTCTTGTCGATAAGCTTGAGCATCTCGGAGCAGTAGCGGCATCCAAGTTCAATCACGCCGGCACGTCCAAAGTGGTAGGGGTCCTTGCCGTTGCCCTGCAGGCCCTTGGAGGAGGCAAGCCCGAACTTCTTGAAGTTGTTCTTGAGCTGTGCGATACCGCCGTTCTTGCTGCCGCAGCAGTTGTTGCCCTCCTGGAGCAGTTCGCCCGCCACGAACGGGACATCGTTCTCGTTGAGGCCGAGCGCGTCGATAATGTCCTTGTAGGTCTTGTAGACGGTCTTGCGCCAGTTTTCATCCGTGCCGTCACTTTCGCCCTGGTGGAAAATGAAGCCCTTGATGACGCCCACTTCCTGAGCCTTCTTGGCGAGTTCCAGAATGCGTCCCGGAGGGTTTCCACCGTAGTCATCCACCCAGCCCCAGCTCTTGATGTCCTTGCCGTCGCCGTTGAAGTAAGACTGGTACTGGTCCTTGTCGAAGGCGCGGATGCTCACCGCACCGATAGCCACCGGGATGATACCCACGGTCACGCCCGGCAGGGAATCCACCATCGCGCGGCCGAAGTAATCTGCCGGGGAGAGGTTCTCGAAGGCATGGAACATCGGGGGAATTGCCGGGTACCACTTGCCCATCTCGATAGACTGCTTCGTGCTACCGCTACGCTTGCTGGCCTGAGCCGTATGGGAAGCCAGCATTATAAAGTTCTTGGGATCCTGCGCCTGATCTTCCGCAGGAACGATATCGCCGTTACCCGCCATGTTGGACTGGCCGTAGGCAATGTAAATGTGGAAGTTGGGGTTCGGGGCCGCATTCGCGACAGTTGCAAGCATTAAAATTCCGCCCACGAGCCACAGCGCGATGGTCAGAATTTCCGAATACTTTTTGACATCCATATACACACTCCTTGTATACCCTAAAGATATCCTCAAAAAACACGCTTTTTACAACAAAAAAGGCTTTTTCCGTGGACAAAAAGTCAATGGTGGATATGCCAAAAAACGCAAAAAAGCCCGCATTTCGCGGACTTTTCGTCAAATAAAATTTACTTGGTAACTTATGGCCTACTTAGCGACCTGAATCCGCAGGATTTTGCCCGCAGAGGACTTCGCGATATACGCACCGCCGATCTTTACCAGGGACACAGCATTCGCGCGGAGTTCCTGCATACCCGAAGCACGCACCATGCCGATATAGCCGCCGTTCATGTCGAATATGCGGTAATCCTGAACGCCCTGCACCTGGAAACGAGCGTTCACGACCGTCGTGGAATCGCCGCCGGGGCCCGGTTCGTCGCCAGCCTTAGAAATCTGGAACGAGTCGATATCGATATATCCCTTGGCAACTTCCATCGTGAGGATCTGTTCACCCTTTTCAAGAGTAATAGTACCAGTAGCTTGTTCAAAGGTAGTCCAAGAAGAACCGGTGTAGTTCAGCGTATCGGAAACGACCTTGTCGCCCACCTTGAACACCAATGCACCTTGACCATCCGCGGCAACGGTTGCATTAATCTTGAACGTCCCGGCTTCAGCAACGTTTATGGTGTACTGGAAATAGTTCCCTGTGGGATTGCAGCCGAGAACAAGGCCGCCGTTCTTTTCGCCAATGCTTACAGATTCGCCGCTTCTATATTCGGTATTCCAGGTGTCATTACACGAACCACTTACAGAGTAAGAGTTGTTGCCGCTACCCTTGCCCGGAACGTCGAAGTTTTCGGCCTCGATCTTGCCCGGAATTTCAGCGGCCTTGCCACCGAACGGGGTCTGCGGTTCAGGTTCCACCGGCTCCACGTTGATGAGCTTGAGCATTTCCTGCGCATAGCGTTGACCCATGCCACGGTAGCCTTCCACCGTAAAGTGCAGGCCATCGCCCTTGGAGCCGTAGCCCTTGGAACTTGCATAGCTGAAGTTAACGATGTACTTGGAAAGGTTGTGCACGCGGCTGTTAAAGCCCGCACAGGAACCGCCGTCCACCATTTCGCCGGCGACAAACGGAGTTTCCTCCGCCTTGAGGCCAAGCTGGTCGAGCATGTACTCGTAGGTCTTCTTGACAATCTGTTCCCAGTTGCTCATACCGCCATCGGTTTCGCCCTAGTGGAAGATAATTCCCTTGATGACGCCCTTCTCCTGAGCCTTCTTGGCGACTTCGATGATTCGGCCCATGGCGTTGCCGTCATTGCCGTATGCCTTGGCACCGCTCTGCAGCCAGCTTTCGGCCGATCTCAGGTAATTCGCATAATCATCGGGGTCGAACAAGCGGATACTCGTACCGCCCTGCGCCACCGGAATAATACCGATAGTCACATCGGGCAGGGAATCCGCCATGTGGCGGCCGAACCAGTCAGCCGGGGAAAGGCCCGCATTGCACTTGAACATCGGCGGCACGGCCGGGTACATCTCGCCCACCGTCGGGCGCCCGAGATTCGAGCAAGACGTGGTCGCGAACATCTTCACGCGGGGATGTTCCTTGCCATCGATATTCTTGTCGAAGTTCGTCGCGTTGCCTTCCATGTTGGACTGGCCATACGCGATGTAAATGTGGAAGTTCGGGTCCGGCGCCGCATTTGCTGCAGTTACGCCAAAGCCCAAAAACGCGGCGCACGCGGAAAGTGCCACCGACCGGGAAATTACTCTGAACACACCCATTCTTTTACCACCTTTTATTGGTTTATGCTGTTAATATACCCTGAAAAAGGCGAAATGTCGCATTTTGGGCAAAATATCCTTTGACACAATGTCAACACGACTGCGTCAAAAAAGGCAGAAAAACGGCGTTTTTAATGAAATTTACGGGTTTTTACGGGGGCGGCCGCGGGGGCGCTTCACCGGCTGGCCGTTTTCGTCAACGAGCGGCGCCGGGCCGTTCTTGCGGGCAAGTTCCGCCCGAATCTTCTTGGCGCGCTCCTCCATGCGGATTTTAGCCAGTTCCGACGCGGAATACACCTGCGCATGGGCATTGTCGCTCGGTTTTGCCCCGAACGACCCGCGGAGCACACGCCCCGAAGGCGGAACAGGAGGCGGTACCAGCTTCGGAGGTTCCCTCTTGGGCTCGATTTTCTTGATTTCGGGCTCCTCGGGCTTGCGCGTAACCGCAGAGAACAGGGTTTCCAGCTTTTTGCGGGCAAAGGAGAGGCGCGAACTCTTGTGTGCGGGGGCCTCGGGAGCAGCAGCCACCTTGGCAGAAAAGCCCGTAAAATGCGGTTTTGTGGCCTTCTGAGGGGCTTTCGCGGGGATAATAGGCTCACCCAATTTGCGCCGCATGCGCTCGCGCTTGGAGGGCCTGGCCGCCGCACGCCTGCGCATGGCGGTATCCTTCCTGCCCTCTTTTTGCAGAATTTCCTCGTTCGAGGGGCCCCGGAGTTCCGGCGGAACCTCGATTACCCCATGGTCCAAAAACGTGTTTTCACTAGCCATACAGCCTTAAAAAATCCCTATTTTGCGCTTGTCAAGAGTATTTTTTGTCTTTTTTTTGCAAAATTGCATAAAAAATTTAAAAAAAAATGAAAAAAAGTTTTGTCAAGACCTAGAAAAAAATTTTTTTTGGGACTATTTTTGTGATGTCATGTTAAGATTCACGCAAGATATACTACTCGCACTACGTGCCATCGCGAACGAGGAAGAATCTCACGAGATGTCCAAAAAGACACGCGAACAGTTCGACTTTCTTGGAGTCCGCCTTGTTCCCCGCCGCGAAGTCACCTACCCCATTTTCGATAAGAACCCGCCCAAAGACGACACCGAGCTAGTAGCCCGGGTCGAAGACATGTGGTCGCAGCCTTATCGTGAAATCCAGTATGCCGCTTGCGACTACCTCTTCCGCCACAAGGAAATGCTCGGCGGCCAGCACCTGAACTTCCTCAAGAAGCTCATCAAGACCCGCGCCTGGCGCGATACGGTCGACATCCTGGCCTCTTGCATCTTGGGCGACCTGGCTCTCCGCCTGCCGGCTCTCCGCAACAAGATAAGTTCGTGGATCCGTGACCCCAACATCTGGGTGCGCCGCAGCGCCATCATATTCCAGATCCAGTACAAGGACCGCACCGACTGGCCGCTGCTCAGGCAGTTCTGCCTCACCTGCGCGAAGGAAGATGACTACTACATCCGTAACGGGATTGGCCGCGCCCTTTCGGAATACGCGAGAATCAACCCCACCGAAGTGCGCCGCTTTGTGCAAGACAACAGCTTTGCCGAGCAGACTACACAAGAAATTCTCCGGTTGATTTAGTTACTGGTCGCTAGTCGCCAGTCGCTGGTTAAAAATGCCCCGGACCTTTACTTGTCACCCCGGCCCTGTGCCGGGGTTATTTTTTTCGTTTATTGATTATTGTTTATTGCCACGACTTGTCACCCCGGACTCGTTCCGGGGTCACTTGTTTATTATCCCTCAGACTTCTTGCGGGGGTTTTTCTTCGCCTCGTCGCGCAAAGGGAACGAAAAACGGCCCTGGAGCACGCATCCGGCCGCCCCCGGGTTACATTCCTGCTTGCGCTTGTCGCAAAACGTCTCGCGCAGGTATTTACATTCCCAACTCATGATATTAAATATATATATGAAAATGTGGAATGTGAAGTGTGAAGTGTGAAATTATTCATTACCCATTACACATTCCACACTCCACATTAAGCCCTCCCGCCCTGTTGTTTATCTATATTGTGTACCATGGCAAAAGTTGTACAGATTACCTCCGAAAATTTCGAGAGCGAGGTCATACAGGCCTCCGAGACCCGCGCCGTCGCGGTGCTCTTTTCCTCCGCAGAATACCCCGACTGCGCCCCCTACTCACAGCTGCTGGGCCAGCTTTCGACCAGCATGGACTTTACCCTCGGCGTGGTGAGTTGCGACGAACGCGAGAACATGCAGCTCATACAAGCGTTCCGCGTACAGTCCGTACCCGAGATCCACGTGGTGGACAAGGGCCAGATTGCAGACGTCATCGCGGGCGTGTTGCCCGAGGCCGACCTGAAAAAGCGACTCGAGAAGTTCTACGTGAGCGACGAGGCCCGCTTCCAGATGGCCCTCGAAGACGCGATTGCCCAAAAGAACTTTGACCAGGCGCTCCCGATGCTCGAAGAGGCGCTCTCCAAGACCCCCGACGACAAGAAACTCATGCTCCTGTGGGCGAAGGCGAGCCTCGGGCTTGGCGACACCGAGAAGGCGAAGGAAGTGCTCCAGAAGTTCAACGAGGGCGACGACCAGTACCGCGAGGCAAAGTCGCTGCTGGAACTCCTCGACTTCCACGCCGAGGCCGCCAAGAAGGACGTTACAGGCAAGGAAGCCATCGTGTACCACGAAGCATGCAAGATGGCCAGCGCCGAAGATTTCGAGAGTGCCTTGCAGGCGTTTTTGAACCTGTTCGTGGAAGCACCCGAATGGAACGACGGAGCCGCCAAGAAGGCGATGCTTACTTTATTCGGAGTTCTCGGGCCCAAGCACGAACTCACCTGGAAATACCGCGCCAAGCTCAACACGATGATGTTTATCTAACCAGCCGTCATCCTGGCCGCGATGCGGCCGGGATCCATACATCTTATGCCTTCTCGTATTTTTTTGTCAGCACTCTTCTGCCTCGCCGTGGCAGCACTGGCCGAACCGGGTCGCTGCTTTTTCAATCCACGCCCCTGCGAAGACGAGAAAGACGCCATCAACGCGGAGAGGCTCCCCGATTCGCTCCGCGCGACCCTGCAGCAGAAACTGGACAGCGATACCGGATTCGTATTCTGGGGCACGCAGAAAAATACCGAACTCGCCTCGCAGTATTACGCCCAGACCAGGTTTCACGACTCCATTACCACAGAACAGAAGAACACGTTCCTGGAATGGAAGAACCGGTTGGACAACGAGGAACGGCGCCGGCTGGATTCCGTCCCCGAAGACCTGAAAAGCACCTTCATCGGCGCGACCCAATACACGGCTTACGCATTCATCAAGGCCGAATACACCGTAAAGAAAGTCTACAACCGGGAAACGAAAACCTGGATGGATCCCCCCAAAGGCAAGGAATCCTTCACGCGGTTTTTCCTTGTCCACGACGGCCCCGTAGTCGAGGCGAACCCGCCAAAATTGAAGGCCGACATCGGTTTGGAGTTTGTCGACCCAGACCTCGAGAGAATCTTCTTCCAAGCCGGGCGTTCGCCGGTAATCGAGCCGAGCGAATTCAAAAACCTTGCAACAATCGCAAGCAAGCCGGGAACATACCTGCCGTACCACTACACGCTCGAAATTTCCAAGGACATGTCGCCCGTCTACAAGAAAAAAATCCTTGATGCGCTCAGCCGCGGCGACCGCGACGCCATCCGGGAGAACATGGCAAAACTCGACACATTCCTCGTCTATGCCGACGGGCGGTTCTTCTATTCAAAGCCCTACGCGCTGGCTTGCCACACCAAGCAGCTGATGAACGCCTACCTGCGCACCTTTGAAGATGGCCTCGACTGCGACGGCAACGGTTTCATGGACAACTCGGAAAGAATCACGTTCGAACTGCTCAAGGATTCCGTGAAGGCGATGCACGTTTCCGGAGAACTCGAAAAGGAGCTAGCCAGCCACAGCTCCGGCGACCGAGCGTTCTGGCGCATACTCGGAGCGACACTTGCCACAAAGGACCAGGACGAACGCAACGAAATCGTGACAGCGAATGTCGACAGCATCAAGAAGGTGGAACAACGGGAATTCGTCCTCAACAGTTTCTACAAGGGATGGGACATTGGCCTTACCGCAGAAATCGGAGTTATCGGCGGTGGATGGACATTTGGGCTCGGCGACACGCATGACTACTTCCCCAATGCGGGCACGTTTGACCTGTCGCTCGAATTTTTCTATGACAAATTTGGCGGCGGGTACAACATGAGGATTTTTTCATCCGACAAATTTAACGGCGATACGACTCAGAGCATCTGCCTCCTGGACCTCTACGGAGGTTTCCGCACATTCATGACCTCGTACGTAGAAAACCGTATTTTCGTAGGACCGACAATCCTCTTCAGCGACCTAATGGGAGAGGACAACAAGACTCGGCTGGAATCACATGTCGGAGTCGGTTTTTTCATCGGAACGGCCTTCGATTTCTACTTTACAAAATACAAGTCAGATGGACAGTTGCGCCTCGGGCTTAGGCTATCGGCAAGCATAAACAACTATTATACCGACACCGTGAAAGGGAGCGATGGCGGAATGGTATCCATAACGTTTACACCTCTGTTGCAGGCTTACGGAAAAAGGGACAAGAAATATGGGGAGTAGATTTTTTCATTTCAAGCGGTTGCTCATTGCCGCGTGCATACCGTTCGCCTGTGCGCAAGCCGTTGAGAATTCCGCATTCAACGCCGGAGGCGAATGGGGTTGGGGCGGCGAAACCTCGACGGAGCCGGCAGAATCGCCGAAAAATGAAACTGCTTCGGCAAAGAAGCCCATTGAAATCCCGTACTTCGACCAGGATATCGGCCAGCACCTGCTCGCCAAGGACTTCCGTTACCTTGCAAACGCGGACAAAATCCGGGAAAGTCTCGCAAGATCCATAAACGTGTACAGGACACAGTCCGGGCGATTCTCCTATTTCGGCTACACCAACCCGGACTTTTACGAGAAAGTCTTCGAATACCTCGCAAGCGAATCTTGGGAGCAAGACCTGAAAACACTAAGCCCCGGCGATGCAGCATTCGTGCGCATCATCGCCTACTACTGCTTTACAGACATTGTGAGCCGCCGTTACATACAAACTCAACTCGAGAAAATCGAAGACAGCAATCAGAGCAAATTCCTGGAAGAATTCTTCAGGGTCAAGCGCCAGCACGAGACCCTCCGTTCAAACCACTGGAACATGTTTATAGGGCTCGGGGCGAACTTCTTCACCAACGGCGCCGAGGACAAGCTCGGGCCCGGCCCCTCATTCGATTTTGGGTTCAATTTCTGCCTTACCGGAATGTTCTGCTCGGAATTTCGCATCGGGAGCATCGTCATCGCGGAACCATACAAAGAAGACATCGAGCAGTCGGGCGTCATCTACCCCAAGGAATTCATCAACTACACTGCGGTAGAAGCCCTGCTCAGCGCCAAGCTGATATACACCTTCGATTACGATGTTTCCGTATTCGCAGGCCTAAGGCTGCACGCCATCGAGTTCGACTCCAAGGAAGGCGAACGTTTCAGGGGAGCTGGCCGCAAAGATATGGCCAACGGTTACTCCTACGGGTACACCATGGGTATCTCCGGCGCCAAGTATTTCGCCGGGAACGGCGTCATGCCCAAACTCTTCGGAATCAGCGTGCGCGCAGGCGTCGCAAACTTCGGGGACAACATCCTCGATATCGGCGGGTACAACTGGTACGGCGGAATCGACCTCGTAATGAGACTTATGAAGCAATAGGCGCCCGGCCCGATTTTCTATATTACCACATGTCGCAACAGAAAAAGGACTTACCATGAACGTTTTGCTGACCGGCGGCGCCGGGTACATCGCATCGCACACGATTATCGAACTGCACGAAAAGGGCCATTCCGTGGTTGTCGTGGACAACTTCGTGAACTCGTGCCCCGAATCGCTCAAGCGCGTCGGCGAAATCATCGGCAAGACAGTCCCCTTTTACCAGGCAGACGTGCGCGACGCAGCCGCGATGGACAAGATTTTTGCGGAAAACAAGATCGACGCCGTCATCCACTTCGCGGGCCTCAAGGCAGTGGGCGAATCCGTCGAGAAGCCGCTTGAATACTACGAGAACAACATGAATGCCACGTTCGTGCTGGTCAAAGCCATGCGCGAGCACGGCGTGAAGAACATCATTTTCTCATCGTCGGCCACAGTGTACGGCAACCCCGCGCAAATCCCCATTACCGAAGCATGCCCCAAGGGCGACATCACCAACCCTTACGGACAAACTAAATCCATGCTGGAGCAGGTGCTGATGGTAGTGAAGAAAGCCGACAACGCCTGGAACGTGGTGCTCCTGCGCTACTTCAACACCATCGGCGCGCACCCCAGCGGCAAAATCGGCGAAGACCCGAACGGCATCCCGAACAACCTGATGCCCTACATTTCGCAGACAGCTGTGGGGCTCCGCAAGGAGCTCGGCGTTTTCGGCAACGACTACCCCACCCCCGACGGCACCGGAGTGCGCGACTACATCCACGTATGCGACCTCGCCGCGGCCCACGTGGCGGCGCTCCAGGCCATCGACAAAAAATGCGGACTCGCCATCTACAACATCGGCACGGGCCACGGGTATTCCGTGCTCGACGTGGTGAACGCCTTCGAGAAGGTGAACGGAGTCAAGGTGCCCTACGTGATCAAGCCCCGCCGTGCGGGCGACATAGCCACCTGCTACTGCGACCCCACCAAGGCGAACAACGAGCTCGGCTGGAAGGCACGCTACGGCATCGAGGAAATGTGCCGCGACGCCTGGAACTGGCAGAAGAACAACCCGAAGGGATATCGGGGATAAAACTGCCGCAAATCGCTGCAAACAGCCGCAAATCGCCGCGAAGATGGGGCGAAGATGGGGTGAAGATGGGGAGAAAACCGCATTGGGGCGTATAAATTTGGCCGTGGAGGCATTCTTATACGCCCCTAAAGGCAAATTACATACAAATTAACCGCTTTTTTAGCAGGCAAAAATCGCTCGGGGCATATAATACAACTATTGTCCGCCCACTTATACGCCCCTCAGCGAGCAAACGTCCGCTATGCAAAGGCATTTGTCGTTGCAGGGGCATATAAATTGAGGCACAAGCCCGCCCTTATACGCCCCCGACCCGAAATTGGCCCCAAAAAAAGGGGTATTTTCCCCGCGGAAAACAAAAAGGGGCATATAAACCGCCTGAAATCCGCCGCCTTATACGCCCCGACAGCGAAAAACGACCTGTGAACAGCTGCCCGCGGCGAAAAACAGCCCGCAGAAGAGCGCCCGCGGCAAAAAACGACCCGCAAAAACGCCCCGCTACCCTCCGCGCATCTTTTTTTTGTATATTACCCCCGACATATCTTATTGCATTGCTACGCAGGGACCCCTCCCGCGTGGCTTTCTTTTTTCCCGGAGGCAAAATGCAACGCACCCCGCAAGCGGATCTCCCGCAAGACAACATCATCGCACTCGCAGGCGCCCGCAAAGGGGTGCTGCAGGCAATGCTCGACACACTGACAAAGAAACTCCGCAAAACCACAAGTGGCGCCTTGCGAGTGCAACACCACAAGAAGTCATTCCAGTACTATATCATCACCACACCGGGTGACACGAAGGGCAAATACCTCCCCCGCAAAGAAATACGCAAAGCAGGCGCAATAGCACAGCGCGACTACAACAAGGGCGCGGCGGAAGCCATCAGCAAACAGATTGCGGCACTCGACCGCCTGCTTGCAGAATACCGCCCGAACACCCTGGACGAAACATTCACGCAGTTGCATCCCGGACGCCGCGCCCTCGTTACGCCCGTGCGCGAGCCTGATGAAGATTTCATTGCCGCGTGGCAACACCATCCCTATACCGGCAAGCCCTTCGAAATCAACGCACCCGAATTCTTCACAAGCACGGGCGTGCGCGTCCGCTCCAAATCCGAGGTCATCATCGCGGACGCGCTTAGTCGCGCCGGCATCCCCTTCCGCTACGAATACCCCGCGAGCATCAAAGGCTGGGGCAGGCTCTACCCCGACTTCACCTGCCTCGACATACGCACCCGCAAAGAAATCGTCTGGGAGCACTTCGGCCTGATGGGCGACCCGGACTACACCGAAAACGCCGTGCAGAAAATCGCCCACTACGCCGCCAGCGGATATGTCCTCGGCAAGAACCTCATCGCCACATTCGAAAGCGCCACCACCCCACTCTCCGTCAACCAAGTGCAAGGGTACATCAACACCCTGTTCAAGTCGCGCGCGAAATAACCCCGCGTTACGTGCGGAAAAACACCGCGCCCCGCTCCGTCTACACCGGGGCAGCTTCGAGCATCTGCTTCATGAGCGTCTGGTAGCCGATGCCAGCGGCAGCGGCACGCTTCTTGTAGCGCTCGATTACACGCACAGGTACGCGGATGGTAATCGCCTTGGTAGCATTCGCAGCCATCTTCGCCTTCACCGCCTTGACAGTCTCTTCCCAGGGTCCTTCGGAGACAACAATGGTACCGTTCTTCTCAGCCTCGCGAATGTCCTCGGAAAAATCGCGATTGTCAAGTTCCTCGAGTTCTTCCTTCGACAAGAAGTCATCAACTACTTTGAATTCCATTTTGCCACCTCACAAACTCCAATTCATATCAAATATACACTCCGTATGTACATTTTGTCAATATATTCTCAGAGAATTCTTTTTCAAAAAAAGACCCCCCTTACCTATAAGACGGAGAAAGGGGGCAAAATGAGCCGAAAAATTTTATTTACAGGACAAAGATAGCCTCTAATGAAATTTCCTTATTAGGCTCTGTAGAATTGTAGGCGGACTTGTGAGAAAGATTGAATTCGTTTGCCGCTTTCAATGGAGTCAAAAACCCCTTTCCACGCCAACGTCATAGCGTTCGAAAATCGAGTTCTTAAACTTGACCTCATCGTAAAGGACGGAAGGAACCGGGCCGCAATCGACCAGAGCGAGACCATCCACAACGTAAGACTGATCCCGCCCTGCATCATCGGCAAGAAATCCTTCTTCGCGGGCTCGCCGTAGGCGTTCTCGATTTCGGCGATAAAGTCCATCAGCTTTACCGGATTACTGCACCCGATGTTGTATACTTTGTACGGAACCCCGTTCGGGCACTTTTCCGCGACAGGTATGTGGTCGAGCGCACGCCGGCCTGTGCCGCGAGGTTCACCACCTTGTCGAATTTTTCCTCGTCAAAGAGCTTGTCTATGGATTCCTTGTCGGCGAGGTCCATCTTCTTTTCCCGTACTTGAGGCGCACATCGTAATAGTCGTTGATGTTGTCAAGCCCGACAACCTCGTCCCCGCTTGCATTGGGGCATCCCCTGCTGCGCAGGGGCGGGCTCTCGCGGCATTATTGACACTATTTGCCCTTGCCCAGAACTTCCCAATGGACACCCTTGTCGGGGCCTTCTCCCTAGTTTTCTCCCTAGCTTTCTCCCTAGTTTTCTCCCTAGTTTTTTCATGCGGATTTCCCCGCCTCAAAATGCTGACCATCATGATTAGCAGGTGAAGACGCCCTCATGGCGCGTACTTCAAATCGTCTTCAGCAATTGCAAAAGGCTCTTATCCGTGGCCTTGGCGTTCCTTGTCCCGAACTCAACAAAATGGTTTTGTTTGCAATAAAAATCAAGGAGCTTCAGCGTGCTCATTCGAGAAAGTTTTCTCTGGACCGTCCGGGACACATTTTGCGTCTTTACCGAAATGGTCTTAATCGCCAGCGAGAAATACCCCAGGAACGCACCGTTCTTTTGCGAAAAAACAAGATAACTCACGGCCTGGTGCTTTCTAGCGAACTCGACAGCAGATTTTTTGAGGAAACTTTCAACGTCCTTGTTCAAAGGACACTCGTAGAGACTGCAGAGACTCTACAGAGCCTCTTCCATGAGAGCATCACAAAGATACTCCATGATGTTTACGACAAAATAAGATTTAGAAGCCATGTTTCTTTCTAAGGAGAGCGAGTTTTCTCAAACTGTAAACTCCGCTTAGAACATCGGCCTTGACTCGGCTGACAGAAACAGGGGCCTTCAGGGAGCGATCCACGGCCTTAACGAAGGATTCCAGTTGCCTGGTCCCGACCACGTTAAAGTTCTTTTTTATGCTCGATGTAGCCATGTTTTACCTTCTAGCGAAATATACATTAATCCGAACAAAAGCGCAAGCCAATTTTCAACAGCCAAGGCGAGTTTCTGGCATTTTGTTCAACTACTGCACATTTGTTCACCATCAAATATACACAAACAGATTCGGTTTGTCAATAGGTCTAAGAGATTTTTTTCGACTAATTAAACAATCACGGGCGTTCCCCGGCCAGGGCCGGGGGCGGGCTCTCGCGGCACGAAAAAGGGGCCTTACGCCCCTTTTTCCCCGCCTAGAGGGCCGAGCGCATTTGACAAGCGGCCCTCCCGGCCCTTCGGGCTTCGATCCCTAACGCAAACCACAGCCACTAAGCGGCAAAGCCGCAAGTGGCTGGAGGCCTAATGCGAACAAATTCACTTATTTTTCCGTTTCGTTGAGACCATTTTCCTTTGTGTCGCTCCCATTTCAAATGAGGCGCAGTATTCGCCAAGCAATTTCTGGACCGTTTCCTGCGGAATCAGTTTCTTCTTGTATTCGGCAATCAAAGTCGGGCTCATAGAACGACTCATCGCATATTCGACAACGACCTGGTCTGCCGATGGACAAAGAATCATGCCGATTGACGGATTTTCGTTAGACTTTCGGACATCCCGTTTTTGAATATTTTCCAATTGTGCAGTTTCCAACTGCACAAATTCAGGATTCAGTTTTGATTGGACAAAATTAAGGAAATCCTCAGACGAATAGAACCCGGAATGAAGTCACCCGAGTTCCTTGACTATATGGTTTGCGGACTTTTGCAGAAAATCCTGCATAGTCCGCTATCAATTCGTTGCTCTTCTTGCCCGCCGCATACAAACTAAACACGGCTGTCAACCCAGTCCCCGCTATAACGCAGGATCAAAGAATTTTTTCTGAAAGACGTTCAAGTGCCTGCTGTCGGCAGCGGCCAAAACAACCTTGTCCATCGTGTCGGAATCCAAGTTTCCGATTAAGCACACCTGACCATTTTGCATCAGCGACTTAAAATCTGCAACACTCCTGACAAAAAGCGCCGAGCAGTCCACAAACGAATCATGCTCCAAGAAAGCGAAATCTGAGGCGCAAATCTTCAACTGCGTTTCCATTCCCTTCTTTGGATAAGGACGGGAACGAGATTGATTTCAGCCATTCTTTACACTCAGGGCAGCCAGGGTTTCGCGCTCGTTCTTCACGATTTCGCGAATTTCGTCATCGGCATTGATTTCGTCAAGGATTTCGCTCATGCGGATCGAAGTGTTTTCGCCCTCTTTCCACGCCGAGTTCCAGGCAGAGGCATGCGACTTTTGCACAAGCCCGTCAAAGCTCAGCTTCGAATTCTCATCGAACGCCTTCTGCAAGGTCTCCACATCCGATTCCGACAGGTAATCCATGTTGCATTTTTTCGAGATGTCGAAAAAGCCCTTGTCGTACTGAGTAAACACGCGCAGTTCTGGCGAACAGTTTCCCTTAATCATGTCGTAAAGGGCAGACGGAACCGGGCCATAGTTCATGGCAATATACGTATCCCCCGTCACGGAACGACCGTACTGCTTGAGGTGCAGCAAATCCGCGAACCACAGGATCTTGAACAGCTTATGGATTCGCCTATCCTGTTCCGGAAGACGCTCCGCAACCCAAAGTGCTGCATTCAGCAAGACATCTGTACCATATATGGGATTAATCATAAGCCATCACCCTTTTGGCCCAATATACATATTCTTTTAAACAACTGACAACATACAAGCTCATATGTAATCGGCACCATGCTTAGATTTTAATCAAAGTTATTCTGGATCAGACACCATCAGTCCATCCACTTTCTCCACCTTCTCAAATTTCTTTTTCACTATTGACAGATTGTTTTTTTCAACGACAATTTGGTCATTCACAAAAAAAGTTATTACCGAATCGCTATAAGAAACTTTTTCCCCTATCAAATAGTGTTCACTTTCATATATGCTTGCATATTTCTGATTATCGACATTAAATATTTCGAAATCTTTCTTTGATGAGTTCTCCACAACAACGCTATAGAGAATTAGACCAACAACAAGTACAAATGTCAATGCTGCACTTTTACAATTCCAGACAATCATAGAATCCGACAAGGAAATATTTCGGAAAGATTCCACCCCTCCAAATCCTATTGATTCTTTTCTACTAAAAACATTCAATAATAGAAGGCTTATTGGTATCAGAACGACAAGAGGCATCCCTATGGTATAAAGTGTTAATTTTAAAGACCGCATAAAATCAAGAGTTTGGATATATTTTATCAAGACTATCGGCACCGAGCATTTCGCAGAAAAAATCACAATTTTAGCAATGACTTCAAATTGAATTTTATTTTTTGTTTTTACTATTTCAGCGTTCACCGAACAAATTTTTTCCTTCACATATTCCATTTCATCCGAAATCTCTTGAAAAACAAATAGATTTTCCTCATTCCCTTCTTTTTTTGCCCTCTTTAGTTTTCTTTCGCACAATTTCAACATTTTTTTCTGTTCTTTCAATTCAAGCGTATAACGTTTCAACATTGTAAAACAGTTTTCAAACTCAATAGGGGCCCTTCCAAGAAATTTTCCCCAAAAAAAGTATACCACAAAAAATGCGAACCATATACATAACGAATAAAAGCGCGAAGGGCTATTTTCTACTGGAATCAGGCTACAATTCCATTCAGAAAGATAAAATCTATCTGTTATATATAGAACAAAATTCAACGCCATTAAAACAAAGCCCGCTACGCCAGACACCAAAGCGATCAAGGCTCCTTCATGATTTTTTAGATAATTGTATATACGATATTTATCTTTCATACTACTGTCCGCTTCCTAAGACTTATCCAAACCTTTTAAATCAAATCTATTCAAGTAGTAATAAATTGTCAAGCAAAGGCGGTTTCATTTAGCACATTTCCTGCCTTTCCCCCCGCAACGCTCTGCTTACGCCTCTTCCTTCGTCAGCAGCATCAGGTCAAAATACATCATACGGGTATGCAGTTTGGTCGCTGCATCAATATTGCGGTATTCGCATTCCTGCTGTTCCGAAGAAAACATGAACTTGAATCCGTTTGCCTCGTAAAACGCTAGCGGGACAGGCTGATTATACGCGTCCACAACGAGATAACGGCACCCCGTCTTGTTGTCTGGATCTATAAACCACTGTTTGATGTAATCTAGCAGTTCGCTGCCAACGTGGCGCTTCTTGTACGCAGAATTAACACCCAGGCGGCCAATCAGCACGGCCGGATAAATCAAGTCGCGTTTTTCCCACGGGAGATTCTTGCCAATGGATTTTTTGCGTGCGTTTGGCAGGTAGTTCGTGAAAATACTCGCGTTCGAGACCGTAAAAGCACAAACAATGTCCTTTAGGTCTTTAGTTTCTACAAACGCATACGTCTTGCCCATCAACTGTTGGCTATACACAACGGCTTCATTGGTAAAGAACGAATCAAGGTCTTCGTTTCCACATGAAAAAGCGTTGCTATGAGTAAGAATTGATGGCGTAAGAGCGGTTCGGACACAGCAATTGTCTAAAAACGCCATTTTCCTTCGGCCTTCAACTTAGCGATTCGTTCTGCATTGCGCGTTTCAAAACCTTTCCACTCGGCAATCTGCCGTGAAAAGTCAATAGAACCACGGTTCTGTTCGGCGATCTCCGCGTTTTTCACGAAAGACTCCGCAGCCGCGCCCGTCAAAATCGGGATGTTACTAATCGCTAAGGCCATAGTCAACTCCTAATATACATTTTTCATTTTCAATCTGCAACATGCGACTCTTGCTCCACCCTTATTTTTGATGGCAAAAACCACACTACTACACACTTGTGCACTATCAAATATACACAAACGCGAAACGGTTGTCAATACCCTCGGCGCATTTTTTGAAAAATATTTCGCGGGGGCGCGTCAGCGACCCCGCGGGCATCTTGTGCCCCGCATCCAGCAACAGCCCTATCTCAGCGGGTTCTTGTCGCTCTTGTACCACTTCATGAACTCGGCGATGCCGTCGTGCAGGCTCCAGTGGGGCTTGTAACCGCATTCCGCCTCGAGTTTCGTGGTGTCGGCGTTCGTCTGGTAGACATCGCCCGGCTGCATCGGCAAGAATTCCTTCTTCGCGGGCTCGCCGTACGCGTTCTCGATTTCGGCAATAAAGTCCATCAGTTTCACCGGATTACTGCAACCGATGTTGTACACCTTGTAGGGCACACCCTTGTCGGCGACCGGCATGTGGTCAAGCGCATGCACGCTACCTTCGGCGATATCGTCGATGTAGGTAAAGTCGCGAATCATGTCGCCGTTGTTGAACACCTTGATGGGCTTGCCCTGCGAAATAGCCGAAGCAAAGAGCATCGGGCTCATATCGGGCCTCCCCCACGGGCCGTAAACCGTGAAGTAGCGCAGTCCCGTCATCGAGATGCCGTAAAGCTTCGCGTAGGAATGCGCCATCAGTTCGTTGCTCTTCTTGCTCGCCGCATACAAACTAACCGGATTGTCGACCTTGTCGTCTTCACTGTACGGGACCTTGCTGTTCAGGCCATAAACAGAACTGGACGACGCATAGAGCAGATGCTTCACCTGGTTGTGGCGGCAGGCCTCAAGAATGTTGAGGAAGCCGACCATATTGCTCTGCATGTAGGCATACGGGTTCGTGATGGAATAGCGCACGCCCGCCTGTGCAGCAAGGTTCACCACCTTGTCGAACTTCTCGGCGGCAAAGAGTTTATCGATAGATTCCTTGTCGGCGAGGTCCATGCGGACAAAGCGCGCACCTGCAAGCGTCGAACTTGCGAGCTTCTGCCCGAAGGGGATTTCGGCAAGCACGTCTCCGTTCGCAGAACGGAAGCCGTTTTCCCACAGGCGCCCGTACTTGAGGCGCACATCGTAATAGTCGTTGATATTGTCAAGCCCGACAACCTCGTCCCCGCGGGCCGAAAGCATCGCCATGATCTTCGAAGCGATAAAGCCCGCCACACCTGTCACCAGAATCTTCATTTACCTGTTTCCGTACATTTTTTCGTAATACTTTTCGTAGTCGCCGCTCGTGATGTTGTCGAGCCATTCCTGGTTGTCGAGGTACCAGCGCACCGTCTTCTCGATGCCTTCCTCGAACTGGAGGCTTGGTTCCCAGCCCAACTCCTTCTGGAGCTTGGTAGAGTCGATCGCGTAGCGGGCATCGTGGCCCAGGCGGTCTGTGACATAGGTGATGAGGTTCATGTCTTCGCCTTCCGCGCGGCCGAGGAGCCTGTCAACCGTCTTGATCACGACCTTGATGATGTCGATATTCTTCCATTCGTTGAAACCGCCGATGTTGTACGTCTC